>JBDIAU010000118.1:0-6351 GCA_039812565.1 Beutenbergiaceae bacterium | reverse complement strand
GTCGGGCGGCGAGGGCCGGGACGGCCGCAGCCCCCGCGCCGCGGACGCCCCCGCCGCCGCACCACCCCGACCCTCGCCCCACCCCCAGCCCGCCCTCGGCCGAGGTCTCGGCCGCGTCGACCTCTACGCCTGAGGAGCAGCGATGACCGTCTCTCCCATCCTCGCCACGTACGGCACCGCCGCGGCGGGCGGCCAGGCCGCCACGCCGACCGCGACGCAGGGCGCCCTCGACAAGGACGCGTTCCTCGAGCTCCTCGTCGCCTCGCTCAAGTACCAGGACCCCAGCTCGCCCATGGACACCAGCGAGCTCATGGCCCAGACCACGCAGCTCTCGATGATGGAAGCGCTCTCCGAGCTGACGGACCTCACCCGGCAGAGCTTCGCCCTGCAGCAGCGCGCGTCCGCGACCGGCCTCGTCGGCCGGCCCGTCACCTACACCGACGGCTCGACCACCCGCACCGGGCTCGTCTCCGCCGTCGACCTGAGCGGGGCGACCCCCACGCTCACGGTCGGCGGCGCGACGGTGGCGCTCGCCGACGTCACCGCCATCGCCACCTCCTCCTCCGGCTCGACCCCGGCCACCTGACGCGAAGGGACCACCACCATGCTCCGCTCCCTCTTCTCCGGCATCTCGAGCCTGCGCGCGCACCAGACGATGCTCGACGTCACCGGCAACAACATCGCCAACGCCAACACCACGGGCTACAAGGCGTCGCGCACCCTGTTCCAGGACACGCTCTCGCAGATGCTCAAGCCCGCCGGGGCGCCGCAGGGCGCCGACGGCGGCTCGAACCCGGCGCAGGTGGGCCTCGGCGTCACGGTGGCGGGCATCACGCCCGACCTCGGCGCGGGCTCCGCGCAGCAGACGGGCCGCAGCCTCGACATGATGATCACCGGCGACGGGTTCTTCATCGTCCGTCAGAACGGCGAGCAGCTCTACACGCGGGCCGGGGCGTTCAGCCTCGACGCGGACGGCAACGTGGTGACGAGCACCGGCGCGATGGTCCAGGGCTGGGCCGCCGCCGCGGACGGCTCGATCGACGTCAACGGGCCCATCGGCGGCCTGCGGCTGCCCGTCGCCCTCGTGATGGGGGCGTCGGCGACGACGGAGGTGACGTTCGAGGGCAACCTGCCCGCGGACACCGCGACCACCACCACCCTCAACCGGCAGATCGAGGTCTACGACGCGCTCGGCAACGCCCACGTCCTCGACCTCGCCTTCACCCCGGACGACCTCACCGTGCCGTCGTGGACGGCGACGGCGACCGTCGACGGCGCGTCGACGGCCACCACCCTCGCCTTCGACCCGACCACGGGGCAGCTCGTCAGCGGCGGGAGCATCTCGGTCACCGTGGCCGGGGCCTCCGTGGCCGTGGACCTCTCGACCGTCACCGGGTTCGCCGGCCTGACCACGATCGAGGCGCAGGGCCAGGACGGGGAGCCGGCCGGCACCCTGCAGGCCTTCACCGCGACGTCGGACGGCACGCTCATCGGCTCGTTCTCCAACGGGCTCAAGCAGGCCGTCGGACGGCTCGCGCTCGCGAACTTCGCGAACCCGATGGGCCTGGAGAAGGCCGGCTCGTCGCTGTTCCGGACCTCCGTCAACTCGGGCGACCCGCAGGTGGGCGAGCCGCGCACGGGCGGCCGCGGCATCCTCACGGGCGGTGCGCTGGAGATGTCCAACGTGGACCTCTCCCAGGAGTTCACCAACCTGATCATCGCGCAGCGCGGCTTCCAGGCCGGCTCGCGCGTCATCACCACCTCGGACGAGCTCCTCCAGGAGCTCGTCAACCTCAAGCGCTGACGTCGCCCGTGGTCGCGCCCCCGCGCCCGCCGGACGGGCCCGGGGGCGCGACCACGTCCACCCCCAACGACTCAACCACCCTCGCGCCGTGCCGATGAGGTGAGCGCAGGGCCCATGGACGGACCCGAAGACACAGGATGGAACGACCGTGATCATCGTGAAGCGCCTCACCGGGCAAGCGTTTGCGATCAACCCTGATCTGATCGAACGCATCGAGAGCACCCCCGACACGATCGTGGTGCTGCTCGACGGCACCAGGTACATCGTCGCCGGCTCCCTCGAGGAGATCGTCGAGGCCGTCACCGCGCACCGGGCCGCCGTGGTCGCCCGCTCGCTCCGCCTCGCGGAGCACACGCCGGCGCCCGTGCGCCGCGAGTCCGGGTCCGACACCGTCATCCCCCTGCCGGTCCGCACCTCCGCGGGGGACTAGATGGACCCCGCGACGATCCTCGGGATCGTCCTCGGCCTGGGGGCGATCGTCGCGTCCATGACGCTCGAGGGCACGGCCGTGGGCGCCATCCTGCTGCCCGCCCCGATCATCCTGGTGTTCCTCGGCACGATCGGGGCCGGCGTGGCCGGCGGCACCCTCAAGGACGCGATCACGGCGTTCAAGTCGCTGCCCAAGGCCTTCACCGCCAAGGCGCCCCAGCGCGGCGCCGCGATCCCGCAGCTCGTCTCGCTCGCCGCGCGGGCCCGCCGCGACGGCCTCCTCGCCCTCGAGGAGGAGGCCCGGACGATCGACGACGAGTTCCTCAAGGAGGGCCTCACCGCCGCCATCGACGGCGCCGACCCCGAGGACCTGCGGACGATGCTCGAGGACAAGATCGCCACGAAGCGCGCCAAGGACAAGGTGGTCTCGAAGTTCTTCGCCGACCTCGGCGGCTACGCGCCGACGATCGGCATCATCGGCACCGTCGTCTCGCTGGTCCACGTCCTCGAGAACCTGAGCGAGCCCGACCACCTCGGCCCGATGATCGCCGCGGCGTTCGTCGCGACGCTGTGGGGCATCCTCTCCGCCAACCTCGTCTGGCTGCCCATCGGCACCCGCCTCAAGCGGATCTCCGACCTGCAGTGCGGTCAGATGGAGATCGTCGTCGAAGGGCTGTGCGCGCTGCAGGCCGGTGCCAACCCGCGCATCGTCGGCGACCGCCTGCGCAGCCTCGTCCCCGCCGACGAGCTCGTGCCGGAGGACAAGGCGGCATGAGCAGGCGACGCCGCCGGGGCGGCCACGAGGAGGAGGAGCACGTCAACCACGAGCGGTGGATGGCCAGCTACATGGACATGGTCACCGTGATGATGTGCCTCTTCATCGTGCTGTACGCGATCGGCCAGGTCGACGAGGTCAAGTTCATCGAGCTCAAGGAGTCCCTGGCCGCCAGCTTCGGCGCCCCCGCCACCAGCCGCGTCGAGGTGATCGACGGCGGCAGCGGCGTCCTCACCTCGGACGCGATCGTCCCGAGCCGCGAGGACGTCTCCAACCAGTCGGGCGGCCCCGTCCAGTCCGCCGACCGCGCCGCGAGCCTGCAGATGGCGCAGGACGAGGCGCGCCGCCTCGACCAGCTCCGCGACCAGATCTCCGACGCCCTCGAGCAGCGCGCCCTGCGCGGCGACGTCACGTTCCAGATCTCCGAGCGCGGGCTCGTCGTCGGGCTCGTCAGCGGCGACGTCTTCTTCGACGCCGAGAGCGCCGGCCTCACGCCGGAGGCGGCGGCCGTCGTCGACGTGCTGGCCGGCCTGCTCGCCGGCGGCCCCGACGAGATCTCCGTCGAGGGCCACGCCAACACCCTGCCGACCACGGGCCGGTTCGCCACGAACTGGGAGCTCTCCGCGGCCCGCGCCACGACCGTCCTGCGACGGATGGTCGAGGTCGGGCACGTCTCGCCCGACCAGATCCGCGCCGTCGGCTTCGGCGACGCCCACCCGGTCGACCCCGGGACCGCCGACCCGCTCTCCGTCAACCGGCGCGTCGACGTCGTCATCCTCTCCGACGCGCCGGAGTCCGTGCGCAGCCTCATCCCCGCTGTCGTCCCCGAGCTCGAGGAGGGATCCTGATGTCCGACCGTCGCGTGGCCGCCAAGCCGACCGAGATCCGGCTGCCCGGTGACCCCGGCGCCGCCGGCGCGGGCAGTGGGGACGCCCCGCCGAAGAAGGGCAAGAAGAAGCTCGTCCTGATCATGGGCGTCCTCGTCCTCGTCCTCGGCGGCGCCGCGTACTTCTTCCTCAAGCCGTCGGGCGGCGAGGCCGCGGCGGCCGAGCCGCCGCCTCCCGAGCCCGGCGGCCTCGCCCAGATCGACCCGGTGAGCGTCAACCTGGCCGGGGGGCACTACCTGAGGATCGGCTTCAGCATGCAGCTCACGACCGCGGCCGGCGAGGAGGTCGAGCAGGCGAAGGCGCTGGACATCGCCATCGCCCTGTACTCCGGCCGGACCATCGAGGAGGTCAACGACCCGGCGCACCGCGACGAGCTCAAGGAGGAGCTCTCCCACCAGCTCGAGGAGGCCTACGAGGGGGAGGTGATGGGGGTCTACCTCACGGACTTCGTGACCCAGTGACCCAGTGAGGCGCGGTCCGCCCGCGCCAGGGCGTCGCGAGCACGGCTCGCGACGCGTCGGTCGCACCCCCGCCGTCGGCGTCCTCCTCAACTCCGCCCGACGCCGGACGATCAGCCGGGTGTGACGCCCCCCCTCGAAGCGCCCGCAGGGCCGCCGCGTACGCCCGTCGCGTACGACTTCCGGCGCCCGATGACGCTGGCCCGTGAGTTCGCGCGCCTGCTGGAGATGGCCTTCGAGACGTTCGCGCGCCTGTGGGCCAACCAGCTCGCCCTGCGCCTGCGCGTGTCCGCGAGCGCGAGCGGCATCGTCGTCCAGATGCGCTCCTACGACGACTACGTCACGGGGCTGCCGCCGATGACGGCGCTCGTCCTGTGCTCCGTCGACTCCGGGCGGCGCACCGCGATCCTGCAGTTCCCCGTCGACTCCGCGCTCACCTGGGTCGACCATCTCCTCGGCGGCCCGGGGACGCCCGGCGCCGTGCCCGAGCGCGAGCTCACCGACATCGAGCAGGACGTCGTGCGGGACCTGCTGCGCCGCTCGCTCGCCGACCTCGACTACGCCTTCTCCGGCCTCCTGCCGCTCGCCGCGGAGTACCGGGGCATCCAGTACAACCCGCAGTTCGTCCAGGCGGCCGAGGCCGCGACGCCGGTGATCACCGCGTCCTTCACGCTGCTCCTGGAGTCCTACGGCGTGCCCGTCAGCCTCATGCTGCCGGCCGAGGGACTCATGGCGGCGATGCGCGAGGGCAGCCGCGAGGACGAGCGCACCCCCGAGCAGCTCGGCGCCGAGGCCGCCCTGCGCGCCCAGCTCGAGCGCGTGGTCCAGGAGGCCCCGGTCGACGTCGGCGTCCGGTTCCGCCCGGTGCGGGTCCGCTCCCGCGACATCGCCGGCCTGCAGGTCGGCCAGCTCCTCCCGCTGCACCACCCCGCCTCCCGGCCGCTCGACGTCGTCGTCGGGACCCGGGTGCTCGCCCACGCCGCCGTCGCGGCACAGGGCTCCCAGCTCGCCGGACTGGTCGTCCAGGTCAAGGAGAACCGATGAACCCCGCCGCGCCCCCCACGCACGGGACCGCCGAGCGCGCCGCCGAGGCGCTCGCCCAGCTCCTCCCGTCCCCGATGCCGCTCACGCCGCGGCGCGCCCGCGACCACGAGCGGCCGGACCGCGACGCCGTCGCCGTCGTCGCGTCGTACGTCGGCTCGGCGGGCGCCGAGCTCGCCGTCGTCGCCCAGCGGGCCGTCAACGAGGCGCTCGAGGCGGCCGGCACCCTCACCCTCGCGGAGGCCCTGCGCCCCGCCCTGGAGCAGGCGTCGCACCAGCTCGGCCCGGGCATGCTCGGACCGGCCGGCACGCGCCGGGCCGGGGACGTCTTCGGCCCCGACGCGCAGGTGTTCGCCCTGGAGTCGGCCGGCCAGGTGCAGGCGTGGTTCGCGCTGCGCGAGCAGGCCACGGCCGCGCCCACCGGCGCGGCGCCGCTGCCGCTCGGCGGCATGCGGGTGCTCTACGACGTCGAGATGATGCTGACCGCCGAGATCGGCCGGGCCCGGCTGCCGCTGCGCGACGTGCTGAGCCTGGTCCCCGGCGCGGTGCTCGAGCTCGACCGGACCGCCGGCAGCCCCGCCGACATCATGGTCAACGGCCGCCTCGTCGCCCGGGGCGAGGTCGTGGTGGTGGACGAGGACTACGCGGTGCGGGTCACCGAGATCGTCCCCGTCCCCGAGATCGTCGGCTGATGGACACCGCCCTCCTCGTCCTGCGGGTCGTCCTCTCCCTCGGGCTCGTGCTCGGGGTGATGTGGTTCGTCGCCCGCCGCGTCGGCCGCCGGCCGGCGGCGTCGCGCGGCGTCGCGCTGGACGTGGTGGGCCGTCGCAGCCTCGGGCGCCGCTCCGGCGTCGCCGTCGTCGACGTCGAGGGGCGCCGCCTCGTCCTCGGCGTCTCCGACACGGGCGTGCGCCTCGTCGCCGACCTCGGGGAGGTCCCCGCCGAGCCCGTCCCGCC
>JBDIAU010000117.1:0-6363 GCA_039812565.1 Beutenbergiaceae bacterium | reverse complement strand
TCCCCGGGTGTGGACCGCGGTGGTGCTCCTCAACTCGGTGATCCTCACCGTGTTCCTGTGGCACATGACCGCGCTGGTGATCGCGGGACTCGCGCTCGTGGGGAGCGGGATCTACCCGCACGCGCCGGTCGCCTCCGGGGCCTGGTTCGCCCTGCGGCTCCCGTGGCTAGCCCTGCTGTCGGTGCTGCTCACGGGGCTGGTCCTCGTCATGGGGCGGTGGGAGGCGCCGGTCCCGTCGGACCCTCAGGAACGCCCCTCGCCCTGGGCGGTCGGCTCGGGGGTCGGCGCGGTCCTCGTCGGGATGACCCTGCTCGGGGTGACCGACACGGCAGGCCTGGCCCCGGCGGTCGTCGGCATCCCCGTGGTCGAGCTGGCGCTCGTCGCCGTGGGTCTGGCCGTGCTAGCCCGGGCCGGTCGGCGGGCGTCGTGACGCCAGGCACCGCGCCGGATCAGCCGGCTGCGGGTGTCGGGGCTGCCTTGAGCAGCCGGGCGCTGTGGTATTGGGTGCTCCCGGCCGGCATCCGGACGTAGTTCCTCGTCCCCTCGAGGCCGGCCAACGGGCGGATCAGCGGGTGGACGACGCGGGGGAACCACTCCTCGATCAGCGCGATCTTGCGCGTGTTGTCGAGGCGCAGGGCATTGAGCACCTCCGGCGTCACGTCACGCTCGGACGCCATTACCAGCGCGCACGCGTCGAAGTGGCGGAACACCGAGTCGAGCCGGTCGCCCCGGTCGCGAAGATCGGCCCACAGCAGCGCTCCGCCGGGTCGGAGCACCCGGTGGACCTCGGCGAGGAACCGGTCCATGTCGGCGTAGCAGTGGGACGACTCGATGTTGACGACGGCGTCGAAGGACTGATCGGCGAAGGGCATCGAGTGCGCGTCACCGTGCACGAACCTCAGTCCGGGCGCCCGCCGGTGCCGAACGCAGCGTGGTCCGACGCCGCCGTGCCCGCCCTCGACGTGCCACGACACCCGGAAGAGCCCTCCCGAGGTCGGGTTCCGGGCCGCCCCCATGGCGAGCGGCTCCACCGACCAGTCGACGAGGCGGGCACGGCTGAGGCCCACCACGGCGACGGCGATCGACTCCAGCGTCGCGACGTCGGCCGCGAGGGCGCCGACGATCTCGCCCGCGCTCGGGGCCTGGGGAGCCTGGTCCGGAACAGGTTCCGGACCGTCCGAGGTCCACTCGTGGGTCATGTCGCGCCACCTCCCGGGCAAGGCTCTCGCCTCCTCCGGCGCACACGGACGAACGGTGAGCGGCACGCGTGGGCGGCGTCGCCGGTTCACGTGCTCCGCGCGATGGTGGCCAGGCGGGCGGGCGTGAGCTGACCGTCGCGAACGGCGTCGCGGAGGCGGCCGGCGGCGTCCGCCCTCCCGGTCGCCTCGAGGGCGTCGGCAAGCCCTCTGAGCGCCCCGGCCGTGGGGCGGTCGTTCCCGGTGCCGAGCCAGTGCAGGCAGGCACTCGTCAGCGGCTCCAGCGCGAGATCCGGACGTCCCCGCCTCAGGGCCCGGAGGCCTCGTTCCTTGTCGATTGCGGCCGCAAGCTCCGCCGAGCCGACCGAGTCCGCGAGGGCGCGGGCTTGGACGAGGAGCTCCATCGAGCGATCCGACCCGTCCGCCGGCTGAGGGTCGCTCGCCTGGGCCTCGGCGAGCAGGGCCAGTGCGAGGATGCTGGGTGAGCCCAGACGTTCGGCGTCACGACGCGCGAGGCGCGCCGCGTCGAGCGCGGAGCCCGGGGGCCCGGTTCGCGCCAGCGCCGTCGAGGCGAGGGTTCGGTCAATGATCCGACTCGCGGGGTCGGGAGCGGTGCTGCGCTCGACATGGTCAAGGGCGTCGGCCCAGCGGTGCTCGGCATACGCGAGCAAGGTGAGCGCCGCAACCGCCGTTCTGCCCTCCGAGCCGCCCGGGTCGGCGGCGACGCACCGCGCGGTGAACGTCCTCATGGCGTCCATGCGGCCCAGCCGCCACGCGGAGAGCGCACCCATGCGGAGTATCTCGGCGTCGGCGCCCTCCTCGGGCTCGCGGGCGGCGAGGTCGGTGATCCACGACCAGACCTCGGGCTGCTCGCGCCAGATGCTCCAGCCCTCGACGCCGGTGACGATCCGCCGTTCCGCCGGGACGTCGTCTTGGTCTCGGGCCACCTGCAACGCTGCCCGCACGAGCGGCAGGAACAGAGTGACCTCGGCGTTCACGACCGCTTCCTCGGTGTCCTCGCGACTCTTGACGTCCCGCGCGAACGCCGTCGCCCACCGGACGAGACCGTCTCGCGCCCGCCGAGCCGCGTCGTCGTCGAGCAGGGTGCGGCCGAAGGTCTGGATCGTCTGCAGGGACGAGTAGCTCCACGGGTCCCCGGGGTGGGACTGGATCAGGCTCGCCTCGACCAGCCGGGCCATCCCGACGACGCAGTCCGTCCTGAGGCCCACGGCGTCCACGAGCTCCTCGGCCGCAGACAGCGGAAACGGCCCGGGAAGGGTGGAGACGAGGCCGAGGAGGGTACGTTCCCGGGGAGACAGCAGCGTCATCGACATCTCCAAGGCGCCGATCAGGCTGTCGTGCCTGCGCCCGGGCGTCGCGCCCGGCCGGTCGACCGTTCCGGGCCGGGCTGCCAGGACGTCGAGCCCGCGATCGAGCCGGTCGGCGAGGACCTTCACGCCGAAGGACGGGACTCGTGCGGCGGCGAGCTCCAGAGCGAGCGGCAAGCCGTCGAGGCGGCGCGCGATCCGCGCCAGGCCTCGGGCGGCCTCGGACGTCGCCAGCGCGTCCGGGCTTCGTCGTCCCACGGCCGCCGAGAGCAGCTCCACCGCGGGGGAGGCGAGGACGAGCCCGTCGTCGTCGTCCACCCCCGGCACGGGAAGCGGCGGGAGACGCACCACGTGCTCGCAGGGGTCCGCGAGCGGTTCGCGGCTGGTTGCCACGACCGTCGTCGCCAGACTCGAGCGCAGCAGGTCCACGACGAGGTCGCGCACCGGCTCGAGGAGGTGCTCGCAGTTGTCGAGGACGAGCACGCCCGGCTCGAGCTCCAGCCGGTCGAGGACGGCGTCCCGGATCCGCCGGCCCGGCCCGGCCAGGACGCCCAGCGCTGCGGCGACCACGTAGTCGCATGTCTCACCCCGTCCGGTCGTGGCCAGCTCCGCGACCGCCACCGGGACCCCCCGGTCCGCCAGCCGCTCGGCGAGAGCGAGAGAGATCCGCGACTTGCCCACACCCGCCGGACCCACCACGGACACGAGACGGTTCGCCCGGACGAGCGCCTCGAGCTCGGCGAGCTCAACGTTGCGCCCGATGAGCGGTGTCGTCGTCACGGGGACGCGAGGCCGTGACCGGCGTCCGTCGACACCGGGTCCCTCGACGCGGAGGGCCGGGCGCGGGGCGTCGTCCTGGATCTCGGCGAGGAGGTCCCGGGAGGCCGCCGAGGGACCCACGCCGAGCTCGAGCTCCAGCGCCTGCCGCATCCCCTCGTACGCGGCCATCGCGCCGGAGCGATCGCCCGAGAGGAAGAGCAGTCGGATCACGTCGGCATGCGCCGCTTCCGACAGGGGCGCGAGCTCGAGGCGCTGCCGCGCGTAGGCGAGCGCGACGGCGACGTCCGAGGAGTCGTGTGCGAGGCGCTCGAGCGCGTGCAGCCGCCATGCCTCCGCGTCACGACGGCCCTGCTCGCCCCACTCCTGGGCGATCTCCTCGGCCAGACCCGGCGCCAGGATGTCCAGCGCCGCCTCGAGCGCACCCGCCTCCACGAGGGCCCGCGCCTCGACGAGGTCGACGACCACGTCGGGGTGGAGACCGACGTCGGCGTCAGCGAGCCGGAGAAGGAACGGGGCCACGGCCGGCAACGCCCGGCGCACCTCGTACAGCGTCGTGCGGAGTCGGTGCAGCGCGACGTCGTCGGAGACCTCGGGCCACAGTCCCGCCGCGACCTGGGCCCGCGGATGCTGCCCAGGGTGCAGCGCAAGGAAGGTGAGCAGCCGGCGGGCGAGACCCCGAGGCAGAGGCACGGGTCGCCCGTCGTCCTCCAGGCCGAGTGCTCCCAGGACCCGGATGCGCAGCACCGTCCCATGGTCCTGCGGCGCCGGCCGCTGCGGGACAGATCGGCCGACGCGATCCTGACGCGATCCTGACGCAGCGTGCGGAGGCTCACGAGTGGTCGACGAGGCACCACAGGACGGAGGCGGCAGGTGGACACGTTCGTGATCCTGCGGAGGAGCGGGTGGGCCGACAAGGCGGACCTCGATGCCGCCGGCGCGAGGTCGACGTCGGCCGCAGAGCATATGGCCGCCGACATCACCTGGCTCCGCAGCTACGTGCTCGTCGAACCGGACGGCCGCCTCGGCACCGTCTGCGTCTACCAGGCCACCGACCCGGACGCGATCCGCCGCCACGCCAACGCGGCCGATCTCCCCGTCGACGAGATCGTCCCTGTCGCCGACGTCGTCGTCGTCAACGCCGATCCCGAACCCCCGACGTAGCCCGCCACGTGCGTCGTCGACGGCGCTCCACTTGTCTGATCGCCATCCCTCGTCCAGCGAAGCAAGGGGGACCGCGATGCCCACCGCCGCTCACCCCACAGGCCACCCTCTCAGTCCGCGACGTCGGGCGGGACTGGCCGTCGTCGTCGGGATCCTGCTGGCGTTGATCTCGGCCACCGCCCCGGCCACCGCCCATCGCGGCGGCCACCACGGGCACGAGCAGGTCGTCTGGCACCGGCTCAACCCGGACCAGGGCAACCCCGCCCCCGAGCACGAGCGCATCGCCTGTTCCCCGGGTCGGGTGTGGAGGTGCACCTACGACAAGGTCTCCGAGCCGACGCTTCACGCCGACCGCACGACGGGGCGCTTCGTCGGTCGGGTCAACTCGAGGTGGCAGTGCCCGGAGTGGTTCGCGGACCACTGCGACGACGTCGTCACGGTCGTCAGCGGACGGACGCGCCTCACCCTCGACGACGGCACTCCGTTCACGCTCGTGGAGGACCTCATCATCACCAAGCACCGCGGACGGCAGGTCATGTGGGTGCACATCCCCGAGTTCGGGATCGCCGTCCCCTGGTACCGAACCTTCAGCACGGCGGTGCGGGCGGCGGGCTTCACCTCGCCCTACCGGTTCGACGGGACGAACTGGCCCGCCTGGGACGGGATCGGCATCCCCTGATGACCTGCAGCCGGGCCGGTCGCCGCGCGCTCGCGGCGACCGGCCCGACCCCCGACCACACCTCTCGAAGGAGGACCCCATGAAGCACGGTCGAGCCCCCTCGTCGCGCTCGCGGCACTCGTCGCCCTCGTGACGCCGTCCGCGGCGATCGCCGGGCAACCCTCGCCCACCCCGGTCGCCACCGAACTGGCCTCGGCCTCGCCGGCGGCGCCGGCAGCACGATCGGTCGCGACGGCGCGCTGTACGTCACGGAGCGGGAGGCCGGGCGGATCTCCCGGGTCGACCGGCGCACCGGGACGGTCACCGAGCTCGCCTCCGGTCTTCTGCCGGCCGTCATCGGACTCGGCGGCGCGATGGACGTCGAGTTCCTCGGCCGGACCACCTACGCGCTGGTCACCCTGGTCGGTCCGGACGTCGGTGGGAGCGACGTCGTCGGCATCTACCGGGTGGACGGTCCCCACACGTTCACCGTCGTCGCCGACATCGGCGCCTTCTCCGTCGCCAACCCGCCGGCGACGCCCTTCGTCGGCCCGAGCGGCCTGCAGTACGCGTTCGAGGCCTACCGCGGCGGCTTCGTCGTCACCGACGGCCACCACAACCGGGTCCTGCGCGTCACCCTCGACGGCGAGGTCTCCGAGATGGCCACCTTCGGCGACGTCGTCCCCACCGGCCTCGAGGTCTCGGGCAGGACGATCTACCTCGCGGAGGCGGGCCCCGTGCCGCACCTCCCCGAGGCCGGCGTGGTCGTGGCGTTCCGCGCAGGGTCGTCCCACGTGTCGGAGGTCGCGTCCGGCGCGCCGCTCCTGGTCGACGTCGAACGCGGCCGTGGGCGCGGCCTGTTCGCCCTCGCGCAGGGCTACTTCCCGCCCGGTGGCGAGCCCGGCAGCCCCGCCGCACCCGGCACGGGCTCTCTCGCGAAGGTCGACGCGAGCTCGGGAACGCTCGTCCCCGTGGTCACCGGTCTGGACCGGCCGACGTCGCTCGAGATCGCCGGGAGCACCGCGTACGTCGTCACCCTCGCCGGAGAGGTCTGGACGGTGGACAACGTCTCGCGCCCGCCGCACGGAGCCCGTGGCTGAGGCTTCGACGAGCCGTCGCCATCACAGCCAGCCCAGGCTCACGACGGGCAGGAGGACGTAGAAGACGAACGGTGGGATGTCCCGGAGGCGGATGTACATCATGAGGAAGGCGAGGACACCCACCAGCGTGAGCCAGCCGG
>JBDIAU010000116.1:0-6371 GCA_039812565.1 Beutenbergiaceae bacterium | reverse complement strand
GCCGGGGTGCCGACGACGTTCGGCAGCGCGGCGTTCCGGGGGTTCGTGCCCGACGTCGACGACGGGGTGGCCACCCGGCTGCGCGAGGCCGGCACGGTGATGGTCGGCAAGACGACGACGCCGGAGCTCGGCCTGCCCTGCTACACCGAGCCGGTGACGGCGGCGCCCGCCCGCACGCCCTGGGACCTCTCCCGGTCGGCGGGCGGCTCGGGCGGCGGTGCGGCGGCGGCCGTCGCGGCGGGGATCGTGCCGATCGCGCACGGCTCCGACGGCGGGGGCTCGATCCGGATCCCGGCGAGCGCGTGCGGGCTCGTCGGGCTGAAGCCGAGCCGTGGCCGGATCAGCTCCGGGCCGTGGGGGGTCGACGGCGCGGGCCTGGCCGCGCACGGCGTCCTCACCCGGGACGTCGCGGACACGGCGCTCGCCCTCGACGTCCTGGGCGGCCCGTGGCCGGGCGACGTGCTCCTGCTGCCGGGACCGCGGACGACGTTCCTCGACGCGGTGCGCCGCGACCCGGGCCCGCTGCGGGTGGGTGTCCTGGTCGAGCCGGCGATCGTCGCGGACGCGCCGGTCCACCCGGCGTGCCTGGAGGCCGTCGCGCGGACGGCTGCCGTGCTCGCCGAGCTGGGGCACGCCGTCGTCGAGGCGCCCGTGCCGTTCCCGGCGGAGCGCTGGGAGGTGTTCCGCGCGCTGTGGACGGTCGGGGCGCTGAGCGTGCCCGTGGAGCCGGAGGCCGAGCCCCTGCTCGTGCCGCTGACGCGGTGGCTGCGGGAGGAGGGACGCCACGTGAGCGGGGTCGAGCACGCCCTGGCGGTCGCCGCGGGACAGCGGCTGGCGCGGGAGGTCGCGCAGGCATGGGCGGGTCTGGACGTCGTGCTCACGCCGACGCTGGCGCAGCCCCCGGCGCCGCTCGGTGCCCTGCGTGACGACGCGGACCCGGCCGCGGACTTCGCGGCCCAGACCCGCTTCACCCCGTGGACGAGCGTGGCGAACCTCGTCGGGGCGCCCGCGATCAGCCTGCCGGTGCACCGGGCGGAGGTCGACGGCGTGACGCTGCCCATCGGGGTGATGCTCACCGGGCGCCTCGGCGGCGAGGAGGTGCTGCTCGGGCTCGCCGCCCGGCTCGAGGAGGCGATGCCGTGGCGGGAGCACCGCCCGCCGCTGTGGTGAGCGGCGTCGTCCGCCGCGTCGACGTGCCCGGCCCGTCCGCCTTCCTCCGCGGCCGGGGGTGCGCCACGCTGGGCGCATGGCAGCCGAGCCGCCGGCACCCGAACCGATGGCACCCGAACCGATGGCACCCATGAGCGAGCCTGCTCCGACTAGCGACACCACGCTGCAGGACCTCGTCGTCCCGATGGTCCCCGGCGTCGTCGTCTCCCTCGTCCTGGAGGGCATCAGCGAGCTGCCGGGCACGGCGAAGATCGCCCTGGCGGCCCTCCTGAGCCTCGGGCTCTGGTGGTTCACGGGGCGTCGCCACCGGGCCGCGGCCCGGCCCGCAGCGCCCGCCGCGCCCGACGGCGGGACGATGACGACGGACGGCTCTCGCCGCTCGGCGCTGCGCCGGCACTGGCGCGTCGTGCTTCTCGTCGTCGTCGCCGTGGCCGTGGCCGCGCTGCTCGTCACCCGGTACGTCTTCGGCCGCCCGACGATCCAGACGGCGGTCCTCGCGGCGGCGGTGCTCGCGGTGACGGCCACGCTCGCGTACGGCGGGCGCCGCACGCCCGGGGCCGTGACGGCCGCCGTGGCGGGCGGCCTGCTCGGCCTGTGCCTCGGCATCGCCGTCGGCTGACCCGTCGGCCCCACCTGCGAGAAGGCACGGCGGTCGGGCGCGCGTCGCAAAGTTGAGCGGAATAGACTCAACCCCGGCCCGGTTGGACCCAGCAGAGACCCAGCACCGGAGGATCTGTGGACACCAAGCTCACCACCAAGTCGCAGGAGGCCATCGCCGACGCCATCCGGCGCGCGGCCGCGGCCGGGAACCCCCAGCTCGAGCCGGTCCACCTGCTCGCCGCGCTCCTCGCGCAGGGCGACGGCGTGGCCGTCGCGCTGCTCGACGCCGTCGGCGTGGACCGGGCGGCCGCGGCGCAGCTGGCGCAGGGCGCGGTCGCCGCGCTGCCGTCCGCGAGCGGCGCCACGACGGCAGAGCCGAGCGCCTCCCGCGCGACCATGCGCGTCATCACCGACGCCGGCGACGAGGCCCGCGCCCGCGGCGACGAGTACGTCTCCACCGAGCACCTCCTGCTCGGCCTCGCCAAGAGCACCGGCACCGCCGGCGACCTGCTGCGCTCGCTCGGCGCCACCCGCGAGGCGCTCCTCGCCGCGCTGACCAGCCTGCGCGGCAGCCAGCGGGTCACCAGCCCCGACCCGGAGGGGACCTTCCAGGCGCTCGAGAAGTACGGCGTCGACCTCACGGCCGCCGCCCGGGACGGCAAGCTCGACCCGATCATCGGCCGCGACGCCGAGATCCGGCGGGTGGTCCAGGTCCTCTCCCGGCGCACCAAGAACAACCCGGTGCTCATCGGCGAGCCGGGCGTCGGCAAGACCGCGGTCGTCGAGGGCCTGGCGCAGCGGATCGTCGCCGGGGACGTCCCCGAGTCCTTGCGCGGCAAGCGGCTCATCGCGCTGGACCTGGCCGCCATGGTCGCCGGGGCGAAGTACCGCGGCGAGTTCGAGGAGCGGCTCAAGGCCGTCCTCGACGAGATCAAGGGCTCGGAGGGGCAGGTCGTCACGTTCATCGACGAGCTGCACACCGTCGTCGGCGCCGGTGCCGCGGAGGGCGCGATGGACGCCGGGAACATGCTCAAGCCGATGCTCGCCCGCGGCGAGCTGCGGATGGTCGGCGCGACCACGCTCGACGAGTACCGCGAGCGGATCGAGAAGGACCCCGCGCTGGAGCGCCGCTTCCAGCAGGTCTTCGTCGGCGAGCCGAGCGTCGAGGACACCGTCGCGATCCTGCGCGGCATCGCACCCCGGTACGAGGCGCACCACAAGGTGACGATCGCCGACAGCGCCCTCGTCGCGGCGGCGGCGCTCTCGCACCGCTACATCCCCGGCCGCCAGCTGCCGGACAAGGCGATCGACCTCATCGACGAGGCGGCCTCGCGGCTGCGGATGGAGCTCGACTCCTCCCCGGTCGAGATCGACCAGCTCCAGCGCGCCGTCGACCGGCTGACGATGGAGGAGCTCGCCCTGTCGAAGGCCGACGACGCCGCCTCCGCCGAGCGCCTCGAGCGCCTGCGGGCGGACCTCGCCGACAAGCGCGAGGAGCTCGCCGCCCTGACCGCCCGCTGGGAGGCCGAGAAGGCCGGGCACAACCGCGTCGGCGACCTCAAGGTGCGCCTCGACGAGCTGACGATGGCCGCCGACCGCGCCCAGCGCGACGGCGACCTCGCGACCGCGTCCCGCCTGCTCTACGGCGAGATCCCGGCGGTGCAGAAGGAGATCGCCGCCGCGGAGGCCACGGAGGCGGGCGCAGCCGAGGCGCCGCCGTCGATGGTGACGGACCGGGTGGGCCCGGACGAGGTGGCCGAGGTGGTCTCCTCGTGGACCGGCATCCCCACCGGCCGGCTCCTCGAGGGCGAGTCGGCGAAGCTGCTGCGGATGGAGGACGTCATCGGGCAGCGACTCATCGGGCAGCGCCGCGCCGTGCGCGCCGTCGCCGACGCGGTCCGCCGCGCCCGCGCCGGGATCTCCGACCCCGATCGGCCCACCGGCACGTTCCTGTTCCTCGGGCCCACCGGCGTCGGCAAGACGGAGCTCGCCAAGGCACTCGCGGACTTCCTCTTCGACGACGAGCGCGCGATGGTCCGGATCGACATGTCGGAGTACTCGGAGAAGCACACGGTCGCGCGCCTCGTCGGCGCGCCGCCCGGCTACGTGGGGTACGAGGAGGGCGGGCAGCTCACCGAGGCCGTCCGCCGGCGGCCCTACTCGGTGGTCCTGCTCGACGAGGTCGAGAAGGCGCACCCCGAGGTGTTCGACATCCTCCTGCAGGTGCTCGACGACGGTCGCCTCACCGACGGCCAGGGCCGCACGGTCGACTTCCGCAACGCGATCCTCGTGCTCACCTCGAACCTCGGCTCCCACCTGCTCGTCGACCCGCGGCTGGACGACGCCGCCAAGCGGGAGGGCGTCATGGCCCTGGTCCGCCAGGCGTTCAAGCCGGAGTTCCTCAACCGGCTCGACGACGTCGTCCTCTTCGACCCCCTCACGACCGACGAGCTCGCGACGATCGTCGACCTCCAGGTCGACCGGCTGGCCAAGCGGCTCGCCGACCGGCGCCTGCGCCTGGAGGTCAGCCCGGCGGCGTCCGAGTGGCTCGCCGTCGAGGGCTACGACCCCAGCTACGGCGCCCGGCCCCTGCGGCGGCTGGTCCAGCGGGAGATCGGGGACCGGCTGGCGAGGATGCTGCTCGCCGGCGAGGTGCACGACGGCTCGACCGTGGTGGTCGACGTCGACACGTCGACGGACGTCCCGTCCGGCCTCGTCCTCGCCACCCGGGGCTGACGCCCCGTCCGCGAGGTCCGCGCCGCTACGCGAGGTCCGCGCCGCTACGTGAGGTGCAGGGCGACGGCGGCCGTCACGGTGGTGAGGACGCGGTCCTCGACGCCGGCGGCCGCCGGCTCGGCCCCGGCGGCGTAGGGGCGGCGCAGCCGGACGGGCGCGGGCCAGCCGCCGTCCACGCACTGCTGCTCGCGCAGCCGCTCGACGGCGGCGCCCACCTCGGCGCCGAGCCCGACGCGCGGCGCCGCGAGCAGGGCGGTGGCGAGGTCGTAGCCGTCGGCCTCGTGCAGCAGGCCGACCACGCCGTCACGCGCCCGGTCCCGGGTGGCGTCGGTCCAGCCTTTCGTGGTGTCGAGCGCGGTCAGCGCCATATAGCTGGCGTTGCCGGCGACGGTCCACAGCGGGGAGCGCCAGAGCCCGTCGTCGCCCTGGCCGTCGCGCACGAACGCGGCGACCTCGGCGTGGTGCGGGAACGGCGCCCCGGCGAGCGCGAGCGCCCGGATCGCCGCGCCGGTCACGCCGGGCAGCGGCATGTGGGTCGCCTCCCGCAGCGGCATCGGCGCGGCCGCGTCCGGCAGCTGCGTCCGGAAGCCGCCGGAGCCTGCGTCCCAGTGCGCGGTGAGCACCCGGACGGCGGCGGAGATCGCGCCCGACCGCCGGTGCGCCTCGTCGAGGAGCGACAGCACCGCCCACGCCGTCGCGTCCGCGTCGGCCGGGAAGCCGTGCGCGTGACGCCACCCGCCGGCGCGGTCCTGCAGCGCCGCGAGCCCTCGACAGGCGGCGTCGAAGCCGTCCTGGGCGCGGCTCGCCACCGGGTGCCCGGTGGTGAGGATCCACAGGCCGCGGGCGGCGTACCCGCTCACCCAGGCGACGTCGGCGCCGTCGGGCCGGTCGACGGGCCACAGCCCGTCCGGCCGCTGCTGCCCGACGACGAACCGCACCGCGCGCCGGATAGCGTCGTCCGCCGTGCTCACTCGGCACCCCCGTCGTCGCCGCGTCCGGCGGGTCGCCGGGACGCGACCACGGTAGTGGGCAGGTCAGGCCAGCTCGAGGACCACGGGCACGTGGTCGCTCGGCGCCTTCCCCTTGCGCTCGTTGCGCTCGATCCGGGCGTCGACGACGCGCGCCGCGAGCGCGGGCGAGGTCAGCGCGAAGTCGATCCGCATCCCCTCGTTCCGGGGGAAGCGCAGCTGCTTGTAGTCCCAGTAGGTGAACATGCCGGGGACGCGGTCCCGCACCGGGTCCGTGTAGCCGGCGTCGGCGAACGTCGCGAACGCGGCCCGCTCGGCGGGGGACACGTGCGTCGCGCCCTCGAAGGCGGCCATGTCCCACACGTCCTCGTCGAGGGGGGCGATGTTCCAGTCGCCCGCGAGGGCCACCTGCGCCGTCGGGTCGGCGTCCAGCCAGCCGTGCGCGGCGTCGCGCAGGGCGGCGAGCCACTGGAGCTTGTAGACGTAGTGCGGGTCGGCGAGGTCGCGGCCGTTGGGGACGTACAGGGACCAGAGCCGGACCCCGGCGCACGTCGCGCCGAGCGCCCGCGCCTCCGTGGCCGGGGTGTCGCCCCAGGTGGGCTGGCCCGGGAAGCCGACCTCGACGTCGTCCAGGCCCACCCGGGAGGCCACGGCGACGCCGTTCCACTGGCTCGTGCCGACGTGCGCCACCTCGTAGCCCGCCACCTCGAAGGAGAGGTAGGGGAACTGGTCGTCCCGGCACTTCGTCTCCTGCATCGCCAGCACGTCGACGCCGGTCCGCTCGAGGAAGGCGACGACGCGGTCGACGCGGGCGCGGATCGAGTTGACGTTCCAGGTGGCGAGCAGCACGCGCTCACGCTACCCGCAGGCCGCCCCGGCCCCGGCGCCGCGGCCTAG
>JBDIAU010000115.1:0-6383 GCA_039812565.1 Beutenbergiaceae bacterium | reverse complement strand
CAGGGCCTCGGGCTCGGCGGCGAGGCGGGCGACGGCGTCGGCGAGGGCCTCGGCGTCGCCCGGCGGCACGAGGACCGCCGCGTCGCCGAGGACGCGGCGCTGGGGCGGCGTGTCCGACGTGACGACGGCCGCTCCGGCGGCGGCGCCCTGGAAGACCTTGTTCGGCACGACGCGCCGCGCCTTGCCCGTGACGCCGACGATGCCGAGGCAGACGTCGTGCGCGGCGACGAGCGCCGGGAGCTCCTCCGACTCGACCCAGGCGTGCCAGGTGACGTCGGGCAGGTCGGCGACGAGGCGGCGGACCTCCTCGGCGTCCTGCCCGCCGCCGACCAGCGTGCACCGCACGGCGACGCCGCGGTCGTGGAGCAGCCGCAGCGCCCGACCGATGGTCGGCGCGCCCTGGAGCGGCGTGAACAGGCCGAAGAACACGACGCTCACGGGCGTGCCGGGCGCGTCGTCGGACGCGCGACGGGCCGCGAACCAGGCGGGCGGCGCGCCGACGGCCGCGACGACGACGTCGCCCGCGCGCCTCTCGCCGACCATCGCCCCGTGCTCGGCGGTGTCGACGACGACGACGTCGGCCGCCGCGATCGCCAGGCGGTCCAGCGCGGCGAGGAGCCTCGTCCGCAGGCCGGGCGCGGTCCCGCGGTCGGCCGCCGTGTCGGCGCCGAAGATGAGGAGGTCGAGCACGACGACGGCGCGTGGGAACAGCAGCCGCGCGAGGAGGACGTCGAAGTGGCCGAGGTACCCGACGAGCACGGCGTCCGGGGCGCGGTGGCCACGGTGCCGGGACGACCCGCGGACCAGGTGGGCCCACCGCCCGACGAGGCGACCCACCAGCCGCGGGAGGCGCGACGGGTGCTGGAGCATGCCGACGCGGTCGGCCGTGCTCAGCCCGAGCGGCGCGTTGAGCTCGGCGACGGCGACGCCGTGCTCGCGGAGCCCGTCGACGAGCACGCCGACGCGCGGGTGGGAGCGCACGTCGTACGTGCCGAACGCGAGGACCTTCACCGCGTCGAGAGGGTCTCGCCGGTGGCCGTCGTCGACGGCCGGCCGCCGTGCCCGTCGGCGGGCGCGGCGATCACGATGCCCGTGCCGTCGACGTCGAGCCCGGCGGGCGACGACGGCACCTCCGCGGCGAGGGACGGCGGCCGGTACTGCAGCTCCTTGAGCCGCTCGAGGGACTCCTCGAGCAGGACCCGGTTGGTCCGTTGGAGGTCCGCGATCGCCAGGAGCGCGAAGCACAGCAGCGCGCCGACGAGCATCGCCGAGCCGAAGATCAGCGACTGGATGTGGCCGCCGGCCTCGCCCTGGAACCAGAACACGAGGAACCGCGCGAAGGGCAGCAGGCCCGCCACGAGCATGAGGATGCCGAGGCCGCCGAGCAGCGCGTGCGGCCGGAACATGAGGTACGAGCGGGTGATCGCCGAGCCCGACTTGAACATGTGCTGCCAGATGTTCTTGAACAGGCGGGACTCGCGGGTCTTGGCGTTGGTGACGACCGGCACGGACGCGATCCGGAGGCGCTTGTTCCCCGCCTGGATGATCGTCTCCATGCAGTAGGAGAACTGCGTGACGACGTTGAGCCGCAGCAGGGAGGCCTTGGAGTAGGCGCGGAAGCCGCTCGCCGCGTCGGGCAGGTCGGTGCCGGCCGCCCGGTTGACGACGTCGGAGCCGATCTTCTGCATCATCCGCTTGAACGGCGAGAAGTGCTGGATGGTCGCCGTCTGGCGGTCGGCGATGACGATGTCCGCCTCGCCGTGGACGATGGGCTGGACCAGGTCGGTGATCCGCTCCTGCGGGTACTGGTTGTCGCCGTCGGTGTTGACCACGATGTCGGCGCCGTGGGCGAGGGCGTAGTCGACGCCGTCGCGGAAGGAGCGCGCCAGTCCCATGTTCCGGGCGTGGCGCACGATGTGCCGCACCCCCAGCCGCGTCGCGACCTCGACGGTCCGGTCGGACGAGCCGTCGTCGACGACGAGGATCTCGACCGAGTCGATGCCCGGGATCTCCCGCGGGATCGTCGCGAGGACGAGGGGGAGCGTCTCCTCCTCGTTGAGGCACGGGATCTGGACGAAGAGCTTCATGGTGTCCCTGCGGTCGGTGGCCGTGCTGGTGGCGCCCGGCGGCCGGCCGTTCGAGCGGTCGACCCTGGTCGCCCGTCCAGGCTACCCACCGGCCCGCGCCGCGGATCGGATCACCGCGCCCCGCTCCGGGCGTGGACGCACGACGCCCGTTACTGTCGCAGCGTGTCCGCCTCCGGGTATCGCCGCACGGTGATCGCGCTCACCGTGCTGTTCGGGACGCTGCTCGGGCTCTGGGCCGTGCTCACGCCGCCGTTCCGGGCCCCCGACGAGCCGCAGCACTACAACAGCGTCATGCGCCTCACGACGGGCGGCGGCTGGCCCGCCCCGGGCGAGGCGCCGATCACCGATGCCACCCTGCTGGCGACCTACGAGGCGGGCCTGGTCCGGCCGGGGACGAACCTCAACCTCTTCGGCTTCTCCGTCCTGCCCCGCGGCACGCTCCAGGGCTGGGGCGAGGCGTTCGCCGAGATCGAGCCGACGCCGCTGGCCCTGCGCTCGGTCCTCGACCCGCGTGCCGAGCTCCAGGACGCGGTCGACGCCGGCATCGACCAGATGACGCAGCACCCGCCGCTGTACCACGCGCTCGGCGCCGTGGCCCTGCGGGCGGCGGGGGCCCTCGACTGGCGCTGGGACCACCAGCTCCTCGCGCTCCGGCTCCTCGGCTGCGCCCTCGTCGTGGGGGTGGTCCCGCTCGTGGCGACGACGGCGCTCCTGGTCAGCGGGTCACGCACCGTCGGGGCGGTCGCGGGGGCCGTGCCGGTGGGGATGGCGCAGCTCACGCACATCGGTGCGTCCGTCTCGAACGACACCCTGACCATCCTGCTCGGCGTCGCGACCACCTGCCTCGCCGCGCTCGTCCTCCGGGGGCGGCGGGAGTGGTGGGTCGTCGTCGCGCTCGGCGCGGTCCTGGGACTCGGCCTGCTCACGAAGGGCACGCTGCTGGCGACGGTGCCCCTGGTCGTGCTCGCGCTCCTCGTCCCGGGACGCTCGCCCGTCGGCCTCGGCCGCCGGGTCCTCGACGCCGTGCTCGCGCTCGGCGTCGCCGGCGTCGTCGGCGGCTGGTGGTGGGCGCGCAACCTCCTCGTCTACGGCGCCGTGCAGCCCACGGGGCAGGAGCCGCTCGTCGTGAGCTTCGGCGACCAGACGCCCACCCTCCTCGAGTACGTCCCGGGGGCCGTCCGCCGGCTCAACGAGTCGTTCTGGGGCAACCTCGGCTGGCTCGAGCTGCCCTTGCCGTCCTGGGTGGTGGTGACCTGCGGCGTCGCCCTGCTGGCGCTCGTGCTGGTCGGTGCGCTCGCCCGGACGACGGCGCGCCGGGGCGTCCTCGTCCTGCTCGTCCTGCCGGCCGGCGTGCTCGGGGTGGTGCTGCTGGGGGCGTACCGCGCCTACATGCTCGGCGGGCTCTTCGGCGGGCTCCAGGGCCGCTACCTCTTCCCCACGCTCGGCAGCCTCCTCGCGGCCGCGGCGGTCGGCGCGGCCGTCCTCGGCCTGCGCTGGCTCCGGCGAGCTGCGGTCCACCTGCCGACGGCGACGCTCGTGCTCGCCGTCGCGTCCGCCGCGACCGGGGTCGTCGTGATGGTCCAGGGTGCCTACCAGCCGCCGTCCGAGACGGTCGCCGAGGCGCTCGCGCGCTGGTTCGGCTGGAGCCCCCTGCCCGCGGCCGTGCTGTGGGCCGTGGTCGCCGTGACCGTCGCCGCCGCCCTCGCGGCCCTCGTGGTGACCGCGCACGCGGCCGCCCGCTCCGACGTCGAGGACCTCCGGCGGCTGCGCGTCAGCCCGGCGTCGTCCACGCCGGAGGCGTCGACCCCGGAGGCCTCGACGACGGCGACGACGCCCCCGTCGTGACGGCGGCCGGCGCCGACTCACCGCACCCCCGCACGACGGCCGCGCACGCGAGCGCGAGCGCCGCGAGCGCCGCGCCGGACAGGAGCAGCGCCACCGCGGGGTAGGCGGGCAGCGGCGGGCGGTCGCCGAACCCGGCGAGGACGAACGCCCACCAGTCGACCTGCACCAGCACGACCCAGGCGACGAGGAGCGCGCCGCGCGCCCGCTCCGGCAGCAGCAGACCGACCGCGAGGAGCAGGCACACGGGCAGCAGGAGGGGCAGGAGGTAGCGAGGGTTGAGGCCGCCGCCCCCGGCGGAGTAGAGGGCCTGCTGCGCCAGGACCAGCCCGGTCGTGCCACCGAGGAACAGCCCGACCGACGCCCGGGCGCGCCGGGTCCGCACGTCCGCCCGCGGCCAGGCGCGCACGACGGCGACGACGCCCAGCCCCGCTGGGACCACGAGGAGGACGAGCGTCGCAGCCCGGACGGAGAGCTCGCCGTACGAGAAGAGGGAGTAGAGGCGCTGCAGCGCCGCCGGGTCGGTGAGCAGGTCGAGGAGCGGGCGCGGCTGGCGACCCAGGTTCGCCTCCGCCCACTCGGGGTTCCCGCCGAGGAGGCTCCCGGTGAGGCGCAGGTTGCGCCAGTAGAACCAGCCCGCCGCGAGCACCGACGCCAGGCCGACGACGACGGCGCGCAGGAACGTCGAGCCCGCCGGCAGCACGCCGCGCCCGCGGGCGGCCCGCGGGGGCGCGGCGAGGACCAGCGCGGCCAGGCAGGCGGCCAGGACCACGGCCACGGACGCCCGGCTGAGCATCCCCCCGGCCGCGGCGCCCGCCAGCGCGGCGGTGAGCCGCCACGTCAGCCCGCGCCGGATCGCCCGGGCCGTGAGCCCGATGAGGAGCGTCGAGAACAGGGTGGACGGCACGTCGTTGTACACCGAGCCGCCGACCCGGACGAGCCACGAGTTCGAGGCGGCGACGACGCCCGCGGCGAGCGCCCAGTGCCGCCGCGAGGTGAGGACCTGGCGGGCGCCCCAGACGACCGCCGCGACGACGGCGCCCGCCATCAGCGCGGTCAGAGCCCGCGCCGCGTAGCCGGCGGCGACGACGTGCCCCGAGTCGACGAGCGGGCCCACCACGGGGGCGAGCAGGGCGTAGAACAGCGGCGGGTGCTGCGCCGTCCACTGCACCGGCGGCACGGAGCCGAAGCCCGGGTTCAGCACCAGGCCCTGCTCGAACACCGGCAGGGCACCGTGCCAGACCTGGTACGCGTAGTCGACGTGCGCGGCCTCGTCCGCGGACGAGAACAGGCCCGAACGGGCGGCGAAGGCCCAGGACTGGAGCACGGCCGCGACCACGACGGCGGCGCAGCCCCACGCGAACCAGTCGAGGCGCCGCAGCGCGCCCGCGGGCGCGCCGGGGCCGCCCGGCGCGTTCATCGACGTGTCCCCCGCTCCGCCGAGTCCCGGACCCTGCGCGCCGTCACCCGAGCGCGACGTCGCGGACGGCCTGGAGGTAGGTACGCCCGAACCGGTCGGTCGGCTCGAGCACAGCGCCCTCGGCCCACTCGTTCCACGCGTTGACGAACACGAACCGCTCCGCGGCCGGGCGGTGCATGACGGCCGCGGCCGCCTTCCCGAGCCAGCGGCGGAACGTGTACGGGTTCGAGCCGTACCAGACGTCGGGGTGCCACTGCCGCCGCGCGGTGTTGTCGAACGTCACCATGACGCCGGGGTGGGCGCCGTCCTCGAGCGTGCGCAGCCGCGCCTCCGCCGCCTCGACCAGCGCGTGGTAGCTCATGAGGTTGCCCTTGAACTGCGGCACGACGGCGAGGCGCTCGGTCGGCGCCGCGGCCCACGGCAGGTTGTGGGGCGGGAAGCCGAGGGTGCCGTCGAGGCCGTGCTCGTGGAAGTCCGAGCCGATGCCGTGGAACTCCCGTGCGACGCTGACCGCCAGGACGAGGAGCTCGCCGACGCCCTCCTCGCGAGCCCGGCGCCGCCAGTGCGCGACCACCTCGGGGAAGTCGTCCATCTGGGCGGGGCGGTAGACGGCGAGGACCGGCCGGCCGTCGGAGCGCAGGTAGCGCGGGTCCTTGAGGAACGGCAGCACGTCGTCGATGAACCGCTGCGCGGGCACCCGGTCGTAGTCCTGGCCGATGAGGACGTCGCTCGATCGGCCGTCCCAGCGCCGCGTCCAGTTCTCGTTCGCCCACATGATGCAGAACGGCATCGGGGTGTCGCTCTCCGCGAGCCGCTCGATCGGCAGGTTGAGCAGGCGCTGGCCAGCGAACCAGTAGTAGTAGTACATGAAGGCGTCGATGCCGTGCTCGGCGGCCATCTGCGCCTGGGCCAACCGGACCTCCTCGAGCCGCAGGTCGTAGAAGCCCAGGTCGGCCGGGAGCTTCGGCTGGTGGTGGCCGCGGTAGACCGGCCGGGCGGCGGTCACGTTCGTCCACTCGGTGAAGCCCTTGCCC
>JBDIAU010000114.1:0-6400 GCA_039812565.1 Beutenbergiaceae bacterium | reverse complement strand
GACCGGCGCGGCCGCCTGCACCCCGCCGAGCAGGTCGCAGACCTGCCGCACCCGGTCGAGCGTGGGCTCGAAGTCGTGCTCGGGGGCCCGGCGCAGGATCTCCCGGTAGATGTCCTGGACGCGGCGCTCGGCCTCCTGCTCGGCCGCCTCCTCGAGCGCCTTCGCCCGCCGGTCCCGCGTCACGGACGCACCCGCGACGCGTCCTCGTCCTTCGCCACCACGGCGACGACGACGTCCCCGACGGCGCGGTCGACGCGCACCGACGTCGCCAGCGTCTCCGACGCGATCGCCTCGGCGCGCTCCCGCACGGCGGCGACCCACGGGCCGGGCACGGCGAGCTCGAGGTGGATCCGGTCGCTCACGTGCAGGCCCGCGGCCTTGCGCTCGTCCTGGACCTGGCGGATGACGTCCCGGGCGAACCCGTCGCCGCGGAGCTCGTCGTCGAGAGCCGTCTCGAGGACCACGAAGCCGCCGCTCGGCAGGACCGCCGCGACGTCGTCGCCCTCACCGCCGACCACCTCGGTGGTGAGCGCGTACTCCTCCTCGAGGAGCGGGACGCCGCCGACCACGACGCCGCTGTCCGCGCCGAGCTCCCACGCGCCCTCGCGGGCGGCCCGGATGACGCGCTGGACGTCGCGGCCGAGGCGCGGCCCGGCGGCCCGGGCGTTCACGGTGAGGCGCGTGACCACCCCGTGGCGCTCCGCGGCGTCGCCGGAGACGTCCTGCAGGTCGACCTCGCGGACGTTGACCTCCTCGGCGACGAGCGCCGCGAAGGGCGCCAGGTCCCCGGGCTCCGGGACCACCACGGTGAGGCGGCGCAGCGGCTGCCGCACCCGCAGGCCGTGCGCCTTGCGCACCCCGAGGGTGGTCGAGACCACCTCGCGCACCGCCTCCATGGCGGCGACCAGGGCGTCGTCGGGCAGCAGCGCGGCGGCCACGGGGTCGCTCGCGGCCACCAGCACGCCGTCGTCGGTCTCGTGGATCGGGACCGGCCAGTCGGTGAGGTGCACGCTGCGGCCGCCCGTCAGGCCTCGCCACACCTCTTCGGCGAGCAGCGGCGCCAGGGGCGCCATGACGCGGGTGAGGACCTCGAGCGCCGTCCACAGCGTGTCGAACGCCGCCTGGTCCTCGTCCCAGAACCGCTGGCGGGACGTGCGGACGTACCAGTTGGTGAGCAGGTCGAGGTAGTCCCGCACCGCCGCGCACGCCCCGGGGACGTCGTACGCGTCGAGCTGCGTCCGGACCCCCAGGGCGAGCGCCCGGGTCCGGGCCAGCAGGTAGCGGTCCATGACCGGCAGGGCCGGCACGTCCTGCGGCCGGACGGGCGCGGCCCGCAGGCCGGCGCCGTCGCCCGCGGCGTTCGCGTAGAGGCTGAAGAAGTACCAGGTGTTCCACAGGGGCAGGAGCACCTGGCGCACCTCGGAGCGGATGCCCTCCTCGGTGACCACGAGGTTCCCGCCGCGCAGGATCGGGGAGGCCATGAGGAACCACCGCATGGCGTCGGAGCCGTCGCGCTCGAAGACCTCGGTGACGTCCGGGTAGTTGCGCAGGGACTTGCTCATCTTGCGCCCGTCCGAGCCCAGCACGATGCCGTGCGAGACGCACGTGCGGAACGCGGGGCGGTCGAACAGGGCCGTCGCCAGGACGTGCAGCGTGTAGAACCAGCCGCGGGTCTGGCCGATGTACTCGACGATGAAGTCGCCCGGGTAGTGGTGCTCGAACCACTCCCGGTTCTCGAACGGGTAGTGGACCTGGGCGAACGGCATCGAGCCCGAGTCGAACCAGACGTCGAGGACGTCGGGGATCCGGCGCATGGTGCTGCGCCCCGTGGGGTCGTCCGGGTTGGGTCGGGTGAGGCTGTCGATGAACGGCCGGTGCAGGTCCGTGACCTCGACGCCGAAGTCCGCCTCCAGCTGCGCGATCGAGCCGTAGACGTCCACGCGCGGGTACGCCGGGTCGTCGCTCACCCACACGGGGATCGGCGTCCCCCAGTAGCGGTTGCGGGAGATCGACCAGTCGCGGGCGCCGGCGAGCCACTTGCCGAACTGGCCCTCCTTGATGTGCTCCGGCACCCAGGTGATCTCCTGGTTGAGCTCCCCCATCCGGTCGCGGAACTCGCTGACCCGGACGAACCAGCTGGAGACCGCCTTGTAGATCAGCGGGTTCCGGCAGCGCCAGCAGTGCGGGTAGGCGTGGTCGTACGTCTCGTGGCGCAGGACGACGCAGCGCACGTCGGGGTCGACGTCGGCCAGCGGGCCGGTGCCCGCCTTGAGGTCGGCGATGACCCGGGGGTTCGCGTCGAAGACCTGCAGGCCCGCGTAGTCGGGGACGAGGGCCGTGAACTGGCCCGCGGCGTCGACCGTGACCTCCGCCGCGATGCCGGCCGCGGCGCAGACGAGCATGTCGTCCTCGCCGAACGCCGGGGCGAGGTGCACCAGGCCGGTGCCGTCCTCCGTGGAGACGAAGTCGCCGGCGAGCACCACGTGGAAGCCCGGGTAGCGGTCACGGTCCGTGAAGTACGGGTGGGTCGGGGTGTAGGAGACGCCGACGAGCTCGGCGCCCGTCAGCGTGCGCACCACCGGCGGCTCCGCGCCCAGCTCGCGCGCGTAGGCGCCCAGGCGGGAACGGGCCAGGAGCACCTGCTCGCCGGCCAGCGGGCCCTCCTCGGGGGCGACGACGACGTAGTCGATCTCCGGCCCGACGGCGACCGCCTGGTTCGAGGGGAGGGTCCACGGCGTCGTCGTCCACACGAGCGCGAGCTCGCCGGACTCGAGCCGCAGCCCGATCGTCAGCGCGGGGTCCTGGCGGGAGACGTAGACGTCGTCGTCCATCCGCAGCTCGTGGTTGGACAGCGGGGTCTGGTCCCGCCAGCAGTACGGCAGCACCCGGTAGCCCTCGTAGGCCAGGCCCTTGTCGTAGAGCTCCGTGAACGCCCAGATCACCGACTCCATGTAGGACAGGTCGAGCGTCTTGTAGTCGTTCTCGAAGTCCACCCAGCGCGCCTGCCGGGTGACGTACTCCTCCCACTCCGCCGTGTACTTCAGGACGGAGGCGCGGCAGGCGGCGTTGAACGCCTCGATGCCCATCGACTCGATCTGCGCCTTGTCCGTGATGCCGAGGATCCGCTCCGCCTCGAGCTCGGCCGGCAGGCCGTGGGTGTCCCAGCCGAAGCGGCGCTCGACGCGGCTGCCCGTCTGCGTGCGGTACCGGCCGACGACGTCCTTGGCGTAGCCGGTGAGCAGGTGGCCGTAGTGGGGCAGGCCGTTGGCGAACGGCGGGCCGTCGTAGAAGACGAACTCCCCCGCGCCGTCGACGCCCGCGTCCCGGGCGTCGATCGAGGCCTGGAAGGTCCCGTCCTGCGCCCAGTACGCGAGGACGTCACGCTCGACGGCGGGCAGGTTCGGGGAGGACGGCACCTCGGTGGACCGGTGCAGGGGGTAGGCCATGGCTGCGTCGAGCTCCTGGGGCGGCTGGTCGTCGGGTCGCGTCGTCGGGCGCCGGCGGGTGCCGGGCACGTCGGGCGAGGACGACGGCCGGGGCCGCCGCGGTACCACCTCGCTTGCCGCCCGCGCCCCGGTGGGGTGCGGACGACCACTCTGGTCAGCGGCTGTGACGGGCCTGCCCGTCCGGTTCTACTGAGGACCTGGGCGCCGCGCCGCGGCGTCGTCCGTCCCGTTCTTCCGGAGGCTCGCCGGTGATGGCCGGGTCGATGCCTGTCCGGCGATGGTAGCCCGAGCGGCGCGCCGCGGCCCAACGTCCCCCGGGATGGCGCACGCGCGCCCCGTGCGAGACGGTAGGAGGCACGCCGGAGCGTTGGTCCCGCAGCCCCCTTGACGCGCAGTGCCATGATTCCGGCGCACCGATCCCCATGGAGAGACACTGATGTCGACTGCCGTCAAGTACGTCTACACCTTCGCCGAGGGCTCGCGGGAGGCGAGCGACCTCCTCGGAGGCAAGGGCGCCAATCTTGCTGAGATGACCAACCTCGGGCTGCCCGTGCCGCCCGGCTTCACCATCACCACCGAGGCCTGCCGGTCCTACATGCGCGAGGGCCGCGAGCCCGACGAGCTGCGCGTGCAGGTCACGACGGCGCTGCGCCAGCTCGAGGACGACCTCGGCCGCCGCCTCGGCGACCGCCACGACCCGCTCCTGGTCTCCGTCCGCTCCGGCGCGAAGTTCTCGATGCCCGGCATGATGGAGACCGTCCTGAACATCGGCCTCAACGACGCCAGCGTCAAGGGCCTCGCCGAGGCCTCGGGCGACGACCGCTTCGCCTGGGACTCCTACCGCCGCCTGCTCCAGATGTTCGGCAAGACCGTCCTGGACATCGACGGCCACACGTTCGAGTCCGAGCTGGACAAGGCCAAGAAGGCCAAGGGCGTCACGAACGACGTCGACCTCGACGCCGAGGACCTCCGGGGCATCGTCCAGGCCTTCAAGGAGATCATCAAGAGCGAGACGGGCGCCGAGTTCCCGCAGCACCCGCGCGAGCAGATGGACCAGGCGATCCGCGCCGTCTTCAACTCGTGGAACACCGAGCGCGCGCGCCTGTACCGCCGCCGCGAGCGGATCAGCAACGACCTCGGCACCGCCGTCAACGTCTGCACGATGGTCTACGGCAACCTCGGCGCCACCTCGGGCACCGGCGTCGCGTTCACCCGCGACCCCGCCACCGGCACCCCCGGCGCCTACGGCGACTACCTGCCGAACGCCCAGGGCGAGGACGTCGTCGCCGGCATCCGCAACACGCTCTCCCTCGCCGACCTCGAGGAGCTCGACGCGAAGTCGCACACCGACCTCATGAAGGTCATGCGGCGCCTCGAGACGCACTACCGCGACCTGTGCGACATCGAGTTCACGATCGAGCGCGGCAAGCTGTGGATGCTCCAGACCCGCGTCGGCAAGCGGACCTCCGCCGCCGCGTTCCGGATCGCCCACCAGCTCATCGACGAGGGCCTCATCTCCAAGGACGAGGCGCTCATGCGCGTCCGCGGCAGCGACCTCAACCAGCTGATGTTCCCGCAGTTCGACGCGAAGGCGCCGCGCACGCTCGTCACCAAGGGCCTCGCCGCCTCGCCGGGCGCCGCCGTCGGCCGCGCCGTCTTCGACTCGGCGACCGCGGTGCGCTGGGCCGAGAAGGGCGAGGAGGTCATCCTCATCCGTCGGGAGACCAACCCCGACGACCTCAGCGGCATGATCGCCTCGCAGGGCATCCTCACGCAGCGCGGCGGCAAGACGTCGCACGCCGCCGTCGTCGCCCGCGGCATGGGCAAGACCTGCGTCGCGGGCGCGGACGCCCTCGACGTCGACTCGGCCCACGCGCAGGCGCGCTGCGGCGACGTCCTCATCAAGGAGGGCGACGTCATCTCGATCGACGGCTCGACCGGCGAGATCTTCTCCGGCCGGGTGGCCGTCCGGCCCTCCCCCGTCGCGACCTACCTCGAGCGCGGCCTCGACGCTGCCCTCGCCCAGGCCGGCGACGACGACGCGACGGTCGCCCTCGTCACCGCCGTGCACGAGCTCCTCGAGCACGCCGACGAGTGCCGGCGGATGGCCGTGCGGGCGAACGCCGACATCGCGGAGGACGCCCAGCGGGCCCGCGAGCTCGGCGCCCAGGGCATCGGCCTGTGCCGCACGGAGCACATGTTCCTCGGCGACCGCCGCGTGCTCATCGAGCGCGTCGTCCTCGCCGAGTCGGACGAGGAGAAGCAGTCCGCCTTCGACGCCCTGCTGCCCATGCAGCGGCAGGACTTCGTCGAGCTGCTCGAGACGATGGACGGCCTGCCGGTGACCATCCGGCTCCTCGACCCGCCGCTGCACGAGTTCCTCCCCGACCTCACCAAGCTGTCGGTCAAGGTCGCCGTCGCCGAGGCCAAGGGCGGCGCGGAGCCCGAGGACCTCAAGCTCCTCGCCGCGGTCGAGCGCCTCCACGAGGCCAACCCGATGCTCGGCATGCGCGGCGTGCGCCTCGGCCTGCAGGTGCCGGGCCTCTTCGCGCTGCAGGTCCGGGCCATCGCCGAGGCGTCGGCGCAGCTCATCAAGGCCGGCAAGGACCCGCGGCCGGAGATCATGGTGCCGCTCGTCGGCTCCGTCATGGAGCTGCACATCGTCAAGGACGAGGCGCAGGGGATCCTCGCCGAGGTCGAGGCCGCCGAGGGCGTGACGATCAACGCGCCGATCGGCACGATGATCGAGCTGCCGCGTGCGGCGCTCACCGCGCACCGGATCGCCGACGCCGCCGAGTTCTTCTCGTTCGGCACGAACGACCTGACCCAGACCACCTGGGGCTTCTCGCGCGACGACGTCGAGGGCGAGTTCTTCCCGACGTACTTCGAGAAGGGCGTGCTCGTGGTGTCGCCGTTCGAGACGGTCGACGCGGACGGCGTGGGCCGGCTCGTGA
>JBDIAU010000113.1:0-6401 GCA_039812565.1 Beutenbergiaceae bacterium | reverse complement strand
CCTCGGTGCGCAGCCCGGCGAGCGCCGCGAGCTCGGCGTCCCGGCCCACGACGGCCGGCTCGGGGCCACCCGTCACCGGTCGTCCCCGCTGCCGGGCAGCGGCGACGGCGGGGCGCCGCGCCCGATCACGCGAGGACGATGTGGGCGTCGACGGCACTCGCGACGACGTCGACGAGCAGCGGCGTGTCGGGGCCGAGCTGAGAGTTCATGAGGAGGGCGAAGGGGAGGCCTCCGGGGAGGAGTCCGGCGACCGCCTGCTCGACCTGGTTGCCGGCGCTCTCCCAACGCCCGGCCTTGAGGAACAGGCCGCCGGCCCGGGTGGGGCGACCGCGATCGAGCCCCCAGCCGGCCTCGAGCATCGCGCGGGCGTCCTCGCGCGGGACGATCGCACCGGAGGCGAAGGAGTCGAGCACGCGGACCAGCTCGTTCGCGGTGAGGTGCCAGGCGATGGTGGCCGAGCTCGTCGACAGGTCGCCGGAGTCCCAGCCCCCGGCGCTCACGGGCCACCGGTAGGCCAGGGCGTTGCCGGGGGCGCTCGCGGTGGCGGCACCGGTCACCTGCGCCGGGGCGAAGACGGCGTCCTGGACGTAGTCGTGGTAGGCCTGGACGGCGAGGGCGGCCCACAGCTCGTCGTGGTCGCTCTCCCGGCCGCTGGGCGCCAGCAAGGACGCCTTGATGGCCCCCGTGACCACGGGGATGAGGATCCGGAACAGTGCGAGGTTGACGTTCTGGTAGGTCGCGGTGCCCAGCGGGACGCCCAGCAGAGCGCCCCGCGCCACCTGCGCCTTGAGGTCGCCGTACTCGGCCAGGCTCGTGACCGGGTTGAAGAAGCCGGAACGATGGGTGAGGAGCATCTCGAAGGTGACGTCGTCGATGTTCACCCCGCGCCGCCAGTACAGCGGCAGGAAGGGGTAGATCGCCGTCCGGCCGGGGACGCCGGAGTCTGCCAGCGCCTTGCGCGCGGCGATCGCGGTGACCAGCTTGCTCACGCTGGCGACGTGCATCCGGACGTCCGGGGTCCAGGCGACGTCGCCGTCGACGGCGTCCCGGGCCTGCCCGCTCTGGATGGTCAGGCCCGGCCCGTCGGGCTCCAGCAGCCGGATGACGTAGCCGTGGCACTGACCGTTGAGCCGGTTCGCCAGGTCGACCCCGAAGCTGCCGACGTCGAGCCGGTGCAGCGTGCGCGACGGCCGGCCCAGCTCGTCGGAGATCTCGACGCCGATCGGGCGCTCGCCCAGGACGTCGTCGAACACCTTCCGTTCGCGGAACCGCCGCCCGAGGCGCGCGGCCAGGTTGTCGACGTCCAGGGACTCCAGGAGGGCTGCACTCACCTCGCCCCTCAGACCGGCGGACAGCTCGGCCCCATCACCCGGCATGACTCGTCACCGCCCTCTCGACCAACGGCCCGCGGCGCCACGTCGACGATCGGACGCCATCCCTCGGCCATGAGACGAGTCTCGACCCGGCGGTCGAGCCCGGCGCTCGGCGCCGGCGACCTCTCACGCCCTGGACGCGCGGTGCGCGGCGGGCAGCCGATCGCGACCGACTCTGCCCTGCTCGAGGCGCCCTGTCCTACCCGCCGAAGACCGTGACCAGCGCGCTCAGAGCCGAGCCGTCGCTCGGCCGGACGGCGCCGTCGACGACGACGGCGAACGTGAGCTCGCCGTCGACCGGCAGCCCGTCCGCGGCCGGGACCTGGTCGCGGTCCAGGACCACCACCTGGGAGTACGGGCGGTAGTCGTCGGTGCAGCCGTCGCCGCCCCGGAGGTCCTGGACCTCGACGAGCCGCACGACGTCGCCGTCCGTCGCCACGGACTCCAGCCGGCCGGGGCAGGATCCCGACTGGCCGGCCGACCACAGCCCGAGCACCTGCGCGGCGAGGTCGACGTCGTCGAGCGAGCCGTAGCGGCCGGCGTCCAGCGGGTCCCCGGTAGCGGTCGGCAGGTCGTCGGGCACGGCGGCGCTCCACAGGGCGCTCGCCGCGGCGTCGTCGTAGGCGAGCTCCAGCACGCCGAAGCCCGCCTCGCCGGGCATCGACGCCGGGTCGAGGCCCGCCCGCCACCCGTCCACCTTCGCGAGGGTCACCACCGTCGCGCCGTCCGTCGGGCCGGTGGTGGCCGACGGCGGGGGCGACGTCGCGCCGCCGTCGGGTTCGCTCCCCGACGCGCACCCGGCCACCAGGAGCACGCCCGCGGCGACGCCCAGGGCCGCCACGGTCCGCGACCTCTGCCTCATGCCGCCGACCGTAGCGACCCCCGCGCGCCCCCGCCGCCCGAGCGGCTCAGCAGCGCCACATCGAGAACGCCGGCCCGTCCGCCGGGAGGGTGACGACCCCGTCGGCGCCCGCCCGGAGGTCGGGCGTCCCGGCGAGCCCGGTCAGCTCCGGCCCGACGACGGCGCTCGGCAGCCGCACCGCGGCGTGGTCGGCGCGGGCGGCGTGGACGAGCACGCTCTCCCCCGGCGCCTCGCGCAGGAAGGTCACAGCGTCGTCGCCGACGGCGAGCCAGCGCAGGCCGCCGTGGCGCAGCGCCACGGACTCCGCGCGGGCCCGGAACAGGGCGCGGTTCGTCGCGAGCCGGGCCGTGTCCCACCGGCTCGCGTCGTGCCACGGGAAGGGCCGGCGCCCGTCCTCGCCGTTGACGCCCTCCTGGCCGATCTCGTCGCCGGCCCACAGCATCGGGATCCCCGGCATCGAGGCGAGCAGGCCGAACGCGACCGTGACGAGCCCCTGGTCCCCGCCGAGGAACGTCGCGATCCGGGGCACGTCGTGCGAGCCGACCAGGGTGAGGGAGTGCGCCGTCGCCCGCCACGGCCGCGCCGCGGAGAACGCCCGCATCGCCGCGACCATCGACGCCGCGCCGACGGTCGGGAACGGCGTGAACGGCCCCGGCTCGAAGCGCACGGGCGCCGGGCTGCGCAGCCACTGCCACAGCGGCCGGGCGAAGCCCGCGTAGTCCATGATCCCGTGCCAGCCGTCGCCGAGGAGGTCGCGCGAGGCGTCGTGCGAGTGCTCCGCGAGCAGGAGAGACTCCGGGTTCGCCTGCGCCATCGTGGCCCGCAGCGTGGTCGCGACCATGTGGTTGAGGTCCATCGCGCCGAGCCGGGCGGTCATGTTGGCGACGTCGATGCGCCACCCGTCCATGCCGTGCGGGCCCAGCCACCGCGCGACCGTCGAGCCCGGCCCCTCGTACAGGGCGCGGCGCAGGCCCTCGCTGCGGTGGTCGAACTTCGGCAGCGACGGGTACCCGAACCAGCACACGTAGTCGTCGGGGTGGTGCCGGAACGTGAAGTAGTCCGCCTCGGGCGCGGCCGGGTCCGCGATCGCGCGCTGGAACCACTCGTGGCCGGCGCCGCAGTGGTTCGTCGTGAGGTCGCCCATGAGGCGCATCCCCCGGGCGTGCAGGGCGTCCGAGAGCCGGGCGAGCGCGGCGTCGCCGCCGAGCAGCGGGTCGACCGCGTCGAACGTCGAGGCGTCGTAGCGGTGGTTGGACCGGCCGGGGAAGATCGGCGTCAGGTAGACCGTGTTCGCGCCCGTCGAGGCGATGTGGTCGAGGTGGGCGGTGATGCCGTCGAGGTCGCCCCCGTAGTACTGGTACGGGGTCTCCGGGCCGGCGCCGACCACGGGGTCGTCCCACGCCTGCGGGATCGCCCAGTCGGGCGCCGGGCGGTCCACGGACTTCGCGAACCGGTCCGGGAACACCTGGTAGAGCACGGCGTCCGACGCCCAGGCCGGCGGCGCCGGGTGCGTGGTGATCCGGAAGTCCGCGGCGTCGGTGACGTCGTGCGCGTGCGTGCCCTCCCCGTTGAGCCACTGGTAGCCGTTCGGGACGCCGTCGAGCAGCCACCGGTAGCCGACCACGGGGTTCTCGGCGCGCACCTCCCCCCGCAGCCACACCTCGTGCTCGGTCTCCCGGTCGACGGTCGTGGCCGTCAGCTCCTGCTCGCCGTCGACGAAGGTGCGCAGCATCGCCTGCGTCACCCCGCTCGCCTTCGGCACGCGCAGGAAGACGGCGACGGTGTCGCCGAGGTCGGGGGTGAGGTTCGAGACGTAGGTCGCGGACCCGTCGTGGTGCGGGGCGGTCGGGAGGCGGTGGGCCACGGGACTCCTTCGGTGCGTGGTCGCGGTGGGGTGCGGCGGTCAGGCCGCGGCGTCGAGACGGACGAGCAGGGCCTCGCCGGCGGCGAGGGTGAGCGTGTGCAGGTCGACGGCCGGCCCGCCACCGGGGCGGGCGGGGTCGGAGCCGACGACGACGACGCCGCGGCCGAGCCGGCCCGTCACCTCCTCCAGGGCGGTGGGCGCCGTGCCGAGGTTGACCAGGGCGAGCCAGCGCTCGCCGTCGTCGCCCTCGCGCAGCCAGGCCAGGACGTCCGCCGGGGCGTCGAGGAAGCGCTGCGTGCCGGTGCGCAGGGCGGGCGTGGCCCGGCGCACCGCGGTGAGCCGGCGGGTGAGCTCGAGGGTCGAGGCGGGGTCGCCGTCCTGCGCGGCGACGGCGAGGCTCTCGGCCTGCTCGACGATCGGCAGCCACGGCTCGCCCGTGGTGAAGCCCGCACCCGGACCGGCCAGCGAGGGCCGCTCCCACGGCAGCGGCGCCCGGCAGGGGTCGCGCCCGTCGACGTCGACGACCCGCTCGGCAGGGACGACGGCGTTGGGCAGGCCGAGCTCCTGCCCCTCGAAGAGGAACGGCGTGCCGCGCAGGGCGTGGAGCATGACGAGGACCGCCCGCTCGGCGCCGGGGAAGCGGGTCGCCACCCGGGGCAGGTCGTGGTTCTCGAGGAACCAGCACGGCCAGGCGAGCGGCGTCGTCGTCTCCGCGACGAGCTCGAGGTGCTCGCGGTAGGCGGCGGCGTCCCAGGGCAGGTCGACGAACGCGAAGTTGTGGGCCAGGTGGAACTGGTCGCCGTCGTTGAGGAAGGTGACGAACCGGCCGAGGTCCTGGGTCCACAGCTCGGCGACGCACATCCGGTCGGAGTACTCGTCGAGCACCCCCCGGATGCGGCGCAGCCGCTCGTGGATCGTGGGCCAGTCCTCGTCGTGGCGCGGCTCGCCGGGCACGTTGTCGCCCAGCGCCGGGTCCTTGCCGATCTTGATGACCGCGTCGAAGCGCAGCCCGTCGACCCCGCGGTCGAGCCAGAAGCGCAGCGTGTCGTGCATCGCGGCCTCGACCTGCGGGTTGTCCCAGTTCAGGTCCGGCTGCTGCGGGGCGAACGAGTGCAGGTAGTACTGGCCGGTCGCCTCGTCGAACGTCCAGGCCGGCCCGACCGCCGTGAACGTCGAGACCCAGTTGTTCGGCGGTCCGCCGTCCGGCGCCGGGTCGCGCCAGACGTACCAGTCCCGCTTCGGGCTCGTGCGGCTCGAGCGGGACTCCAGGAACCACGGGTGCTGCTCGGAGGTGTGGTTCGGCACCCAGTCGAGGATGACCCGCAGGCCGCGGGCGTGCGCGTCCTCGAGGAGCGCGTCGAAGTCGGCGAGCGTGCCGAACGTCGGCTCGATGTCGCAGTAGTCGCTGACGTCGTACCCGAAGTCCGCCATCGGCGAGGGGTAGATCGGGGACAGCCAGAGGGCGCCGACCCCGAGCTGCTCGAGGTACCCCAGCCGGGACCGGATCCCCGGCAGGTCGCCGACCCCGTCGCCGTCGCCGTCGGCGAACGAGCGCGGGTAGATCTGGTAGATCGTCTCGTCCTGCCACCAGGACGGCGCGACGGGACGAGCGGGCGGCTGCGCAGCGGGCACGGCGGTCCTCACGGGGGTGGTGGTTGAGAAGATCGCTTAATCAAGCGATCTGCTAAAGTGTGAGGACCAGGTGGTGGCCGTGTCAAGGCCCGGAGTCGCGAGTCCGTGGGGAGGTCGTGTGCAGCGGAGCACAGCACTTGCCCTGGCCGCCCTCCGGCCCGCCGGGCCCCTGACCGCCGGCGAGATCATGGCCGCCACGGGCCTGTCCCGACCCACCGTCCACGCCGCGTGCGACGAGCTCATCCGCCTCGGCTGGGCCGTCGAGCGAGACGGCCTCCGCCCGGGCGAGGAGGCGCGGACCGGCCGCCCCGCACGCCGGTACGAGTTCCACGCGCGGGCCGGCTTCGTCGTCGGCGTGGACATGGGCGTGCACACCGTGCGGGCGGTCGTCGCCGACCTGCGCGGCGCGGTGGTCGGCGCCGACCGGCGCCGCGTCGTCCCCGCCGGCGCCGCGGTCGAGGACGTCACGGCCGGCGACCGGATCGCCGCGATCCAGGCGGCCGTCGCCGTCGCGCTGCGCGACGCCGGCGTCGCCGCCATGGCGATCCTTGCGGCGGCGCTGGGCGTGCCCGCCGCCGTCGACGCGCACACCGGGCGGGTCCGCGGGGCCGAGTACCACCTACCCGGCCTCGACGCGTTCGACCTGCGCACCGCCCCGTGGGAACCGTTC
>JBDIAU010000112.1:0-6415 GCA_039812565.1 Beutenbergiaceae bacterium | reverse complement strand
AGGGCGCCGTCGGCAGGGCCGGAACGGCGAGAGGCCCCCGCACCTGGGTGCGGGGGCCTCTCGCGGGTGGTGGGCGATACTGGGTTCGAACCAGTGACCTCCTCGGTGTGAACTCGCGCAGGGGCCCTGGCCAGGGGTGCGGAATCGCCGCTGACCTGCGCAGACGTTCACTGCGCACGGCTGCCGATCACGGGCTGTTGCGCCCAGGTGTGCCCAGAATGTGCCCACGCGGCGCGCCCGGGTAGGGTCCGCAACATGAGCGCCGACACCCCAGAGAGCCTCGACAACCTGGGCCTCTACGACTTCATGCGCCGCGTCGACGGCAACCTGCACGAGATCCTTCAGGACGTGAAGGTCAGCGCGTTCAGGCTGGAACTGGACGCGTCCGACATTCCCGTGGAGGAGCGCTACCGAGAGTGCCTGATGTACCTCGGCGAGAACCTCGGCGCCGCCATGAACGCGATCCGGCACCTGCGAGAGATCACGCAGCGCCTCGCGTTGGAGGTCATCGAGCTGCAGGGGAGGTAGGACTACCGGCGTGGCGGTCGCGGCAGGATCGGGCCGCGACCCATCTTCGACAGGTGGTCGACGTAGTCGGTCAGGACGCCGTTTCCGATCCGCTCCGAGACTCGTGCGAGCGCCTCCGCTAGGCGGTTGACGGAGTCCTCGGACAGGTTGACCTCGGACGGGCCCTGCACGACCTGCGGGGCCGGCTGGGCGGGGCGCCCCTGGCCGAGGTTCGCCTGGTCCAGCCGGCCGACTCCGAGGCGTTGCGTCGCCTGCGCGTCGAGGACGTACTCTCCGCGGGAGAGGCGGGCCGGGACGCTGTCGTCGGTGCCCGACCCCTCGCCGTCGACGTACCCGCCGGAGGCGTACGCGGCGCCGTAGATCGGCTCCCCGGTCGCCGGGTTGATCCCGACGATCCGCGCCGAACCCAGGACCCGGCCCTCGAAGGTGACCGTCTTTGTGGGAGAGATCCCGTCGAGCATCGCCGCGTAGTCCCGCGCCTTGTCCATGGCCTGGTCGAGGCCCGGGGTGGAGAACCCGGTCGTGACGTTCGGCGGGATGAGGCCGTACTGCGCGGCCAGGTCTCGGGCGGCGTCCTCGGACAGCCCGGCGCCGGTCGCGGCCTTCATGAACGCGTCGTACTGCTGCTGCTGCACCACGGTGAGCTCGGACCCGGTCAGGCCGGCGTCCTTCGCGGCCTGGTTCACGCCGTCGAGGCGGCCGGCCATGTCAGCGAGCGCCGCGAGGTTCTCAGTGCGGAGCTGCTCTTCGTTCCCGGCCCAGGTCTTGGAGTTCTCCAGGATGGTGTTGTTGGTGTCGGTGACGATGTCGTCGACACCGGCCAGGGCCGCCTGGTAGTCGCGCAGGGACTCAGCGGACGCGGTCTGCGCCTCCCGGGCCAGGGTGACGGCCTCGGTCGCCCTACCCTGTGCCGCGGCGGCTCCCTCGAGCTCCTGGCGCAGCTCCGCCGTCGCGAACCGGCCCGAGTCGAGGGCCTCGACCTGCTCCTGCTCCTTGTACGTCAGAGCGACCATGACCTTCTCGTACGCGCTGGCGTCCCCGGAGAACGCGCGCAGCACGGTGCCCATGTCCAGGCCGGTGCTGTCGACGATCTCCCGGACGGTGCCCAGCGAGGTGGTCGCGCCCTCGAGGCCTTGGACGATCTTGCCGACCTCGCTCATGACGTACGACTCGGACAGGTAGTTGTTGCCCGATTCGAGCATGTCGTCGTACATCGAGGAGACCCGCTCCTCGGCGAGCTCGGCGTTCGTGCGCCACGCCTCGTACATCGCCCCGGCGCCGGCGGCCGCGGCCAGGCCCGCGGCGGCGCCGACGGGGCCGAGGCCGCCGAGGTTCGCTGCGAGCTCCTGCACGCCGCCGACGACGCCGTCCATGGACCCGTCGAACGAGGCGGCGACCTCGCGGGCGGAGTCCTTGGCCTCGTCCTTGACGTCGTCGAACCCGGAGGAGGCGTCGTCGGTGCCGTCCTTGATGTGCCGGCCGAGGTCGTCCCCGGCCTTGCGGGAGTCGTCGCGGACGGTGTCGAGGGTGTCCTTGAACTTCCGCTCGAGGTCGCGGGCGGCGTCGGCGCCGGCGTCGGCCCCGTCGGTCAGCTCGTCGCCGAGCTTCTCCCCGGAGCGGGCCGCGTCGCGGGCGAGCCCGTCGAGGCTGTCGGAGACGTCGTCGAGGGCCTTGGACACGTCCTTGGTGCCGCCGAGGAACCGGCGCACGTCGGAGACGAACTCGATGTTGATGCCCTTGCCCACGGGTCAGGACCTCTTCCTCTCGGCGGCGTCGTGGTACTTCCGCACGATGAGCTGCACCCACAGCGACACCATCCGGGGGGCGATCTCAGCGAACGCGGGGTACACCACGCGGCCGTCCTGGTGGCGGCGCGGCAGGCCCCGCATCGTGCGCCGGCGCACCTGGTGGACCTTGCCCCGCGGCGAGCGCCGCTCGTAGACGGACACCTCGTTGCGGTTGGGGACGCCGAACTCCCACGGGCCGTAGTCGGAGGCCGGGACCAGGTCCTTGCGCTTGCCGACCTTCCGGGTGGACTGCGCGGCCTTGGCGATCGGCGGGTTCCCGGCGGCGATGCGCACTCCCCCGCCGAGCATGCGGCCGGTCATGGCGTCGGTGCCCGCCTGGTTCGCCTGCACGAGGGCCCGCCAGACCGGGTTCATGGTGTCGCGGGTGGCCTTGTTGATCTCCCGCTTGAGGTCGCGGTCCGCGGACTTGAACGCCAGGACAGCGGCCTGCAGCTCCCGCGCGGATTCGTCCCGCACGGACAGGAACCCGCGCACGTCGGCTACTCCCCGAGGTCCGGGGCGCCGTACGCGGGCAGCTCGGCGACCGCGGTGAGGATGTCCCCCGTGACGCCGCCGAGGCGGGCCGGGAGGATCATGACGTCGACGGTGACGGTGCGCCCGCCGTCGTCCGGGGTGAACGTCACGGTCTTGATCTGCGCGGCGTGCTCGACGAGGTACACCGACAGGGAGTCCGGGGTGCGGAAGTCCTGCACGAACCCGACCAGGACCGTCCACCGCACACCGGTCAGCACGGGGTAGGCGCCCCGCATCGGGTCTGCCCCGAGGGGGGACTCCCACTCCCACAGCGGCTCGGGGATGAGCTCGACCTGGTTCACGGACGCGTGGTAGTCGTCCCCGGCGACCGTCAGGACGGCTCGGCGGAGGCTGATGCGGTGAAGGCCGATGGTGGCCACGTCGCCTCCTCACGGCGTCTGTGGGGCCCGGCCGCCCGGGTCCCGCCCTTTCACCAAGGGCCGGGGCGGCCGGGGGCTCAGCGGGTCAGGCGCGGGTGTAGGGCAGGGCGTTGGAGGTGCCCGCGGGGGTGACGACCGTGACGGGGGCGGAGCCGGCCGACCCCGCCGGGACCGACACGACGATCGTGAAGTCGTCGAGGACGGTGAAGACGGTCGCGGAGACGGCGCCGAAGGCGACCGACGTCGCCCCGGTGAACCCGGTGCCGTGGATCGTCACCAGCGCGCCGACTGCCGCGCCGCCCGGGGTGGCCGAGGTGACGACGGGCGCGGCGACGGCGTCGACGAAGACGGGCTTGCCGACGACGGCGAGGTTCACGGACGCGGTCGTGCGGTCCGGGCCGGCGGTCCCACCGATCGCCCCGGGGGACATGACGAGGGTCGCGGCGATGCCCGGGCCGCCGACCTTCGGGGTGAAGACGACGGCCTTCTCCTCGCCCTCGTGGTCCAGGAGGTAACGCAGGAGACCGGACGGGTGGAGGTCCTGCACGATGCCGACGGCGCAGGACCACTCGGAGATCGCGGAGTCCTTGTAGACGTCCCCGCCGATGGTGCGCACCGTCGAGGACGACGTCGAGGGCTGGAACTCGACCTGGGTGACGGCGGCCGTGAAGTCGTCCCCGGCGATGGTCAGCGTCGCGGTCTTGAGGGAGTACGGGGAGGTGAGGGGGATGGTGCTCATGGGGTCAGGCTCCTATCTGCGCCACGGCCTGCGCCGTGAGCCGGTATCCGTGGTGGGCGTCGAACAGGACCCCGCGCTCGGCGGACGTCCACGCGACGTAGTCGAGGGGCTGCAGGGCGGTCAGGACGTCGGTCAGGGCGTCGTCGGCGTCGTCGTTCGCCCGCTCGGGGTCCTGGGAGCCGATGACGACCCACAGCTCGAGCGTGACCTTGAGGTAGTTCAGGCCGAACGACTCGAACGGCTCGATGAGCGAGACCCACAGCAGCACCGTCGGGCGGGTGACGGCGTCGAGCTCGGTGGCGTACCCCATCACCCGGTAGTCGGGCAGGGCGGTGGTGAGCGCTCCGGCGAGGGTGCGGCGCAGGTTCACCAGATCACCGGCTTGCCGGCCTTGGGTCGCAGGAGGGCCTTGACGGTCCAGTCCATCGGGAAGACCGTGACGCCGAGATCCTCCCCGCCGATGCGGTTCCCGCCGCCGGCGACGGCGGAGCGCCACAGGGCACGGGCCTGCATCGCCTGGGCCAGGCGCCAGGACTCCGGGACGTCGACGTCCTCACCGGGGGGCGCCGAGGGGGCGAACGCCACGCACTGCTCGAACGCTGCGGCCAGGACGACGCCGAGCTCGTCGAGGTCGAGGTCGCAGTTCGGCCAGTACGCGTCGACGCTGCCGCCCTCGGGCAGCCACCCGGTCCATGCCATCGGGTCAGACCTTCCCGATCTCGAAGACGCGGACGACGACGGTCTGGCCGGGCGGCGCGATCCCGTACAAATCGTCACTCGCCTCCCGCGGCGAGTAGTCGAACTTCCAGTCCAGGTCCTCCAAGTACGGGCTCATCGGCCAACCCGTCTCGGTGGTGACGTCCGGGCCACCGAGGTAGACGGAGCTGATGACCTCGTTGCCCCACTGCCGCACCGTGGCGTCGCCGGAGGCGGGCTTGCAGATCAGGGTCGGGGTGTCCCCGACCGTGACCGTCCGCGTCTTGATCGCCACGACGATCAGCCGGCCGGGGCGACGAGGGCCAGGCCGGCCGCGTTGTTGATCAGGGTGGCGTAGTAGCCGAAGACGCCGGTCTCGACGCCGCCGGTGCCGATGTTGACCGTGTCCACGCGGATCGGCACACCCGGGAGCTCGAAGAGGGTGGAGGCGTCCTTGGTGCCGACGAGGACCTTGCCGGTGAACGCGGCCAGGCTCGAGGGGATGATGCGGAAGCCTGCGAGGTCGCCCGCCTCGACGCCGAGGGCGATCGAGAGGTACTCGAGGGCGTCGTCCTTGCGGGTGAGCAGGAGCGAGCGGTACAGGCCCGACCCGACGATCGCGAACGTGGGGAGGCCGATCTCGGCGTCGAGGATCGCCAGCGCCCCGTCGACGATGTACGAGGCGGCGGTCGAGACGTCCGTCGGGACGGCGCCGGCGGTGACCGCGGTGGCGCCGGCGGCGAGCGCGGCGGGGACCTTCGCGTCGACCTTCCGCTCGTAGTCGTTCGTGCACTCCCGGTAGTAGCCCTCCCAGAAGCCGGGGGTCTGGAAGTCGACGAACGCCCTGTCGATCGCGCCCGCACCGGCCAGGCGGGCAGCGGTGACCTCGACGGCCTCCGTCGCGACCTCCGTGCTGGCGGGCTGGGCGGGGAACCCGTTGTAGTCGGCCACGGTGGGGGTCTTCCCGGCGGTGAACTTCCACCCGGTGGCCTTGAGGGCGGTCAGGGTGCCCGGGGTGACGAGCGGGGCGTAGCGGCGGGCGTAGGTGCGGGACTTGTAGATCTCGCCGAGCCACTGCTGGGGCTGGGTGGCGATGACGTCGGCCTGGATCGCCTGGTCCAGGGCGGCGAGCAGGTGCATGTTGCCGGAGGCGTGGGCCTGCGCGATCGAGGCGAAGAGGGTCGCGGCGTTCTGCGGGGCCGCCGTCCGGTTCGCGTTGGCCGGGGCGGCGAACGTGCCGACGGGGGCCGTCGCCGGCGTCTGGGTGGGCTGGGTGGCGGTGAGGGTGTCGCCCATGGTGGTGTCCTCCTGGTCCGTGGGCTCGTCGCCCTCTGGGGTCGTGGTCTCGTAGGTGGTCGTGCGGTGCTCGGTCGTGGTGGTCGAGCTGCCGTCGTCGTGCTCGACGGTCGTGGTGGAGTCGCTCGTCACGGTCTCGCTGTAGTCCGCGGCCGCGAGCGCGGCCGACGGGAACGCGCCCTGGGGGACGGCCGCGGCGCCGAACAGGCGCCCGGAGACGATCTGCCCGGCCCGGATGACGAGGTTGGCCACCTCGGCCGAGAGGCGGGTCCTGGTGCCGCCGGCGATCTCGGCGAGGAGCTGGTCGCCCTCGTCGGTCGCGGCGACGGCGAACGTGCCGACGATCCCGGCGGCGGTCTCCTCGAGGTGGGTCGCTCGCCCGACGGGCTGGGCGCGGTCGTGGTCGAGGTTGAAGGTGACCACGGACGGGTCCCGGGGGATCGCGACGGCGCCCG
>JBDIAU010000111.1:0-6425 GCA_039812565.1 Beutenbergiaceae bacterium | reverse complement strand
CACCTCGCCGCCCAGTCGGGCGTGCCCCCGGACTACTTCAGCGCGACCGGCCAGCTGTGGGGCAACCCCCTGTACCGGTGGGACCTGATGGCGCAGGACGGCTTCGCCTGGTGGGTCCAGCGCCTGCGCCGGTGCGTCGAGCTCTCCGACGTCGTGCGCATCGACCACTTCCGCGCCCTGTCCGCGTACTGGGAGGTCCCCGCCGGCGCCGAGGACGCCCGCGGCGGTCGCTGGGTGCCCGGCCCGGGGCAGGCGTTCTTCGACGTGCTGTCACGGGAGTTCCCGGGGCTGCCGTTCGTCGCGGAGGACCTCGGCACCCTCGACGACGGCGTCCACCGGCTCCGCGACCGCAACGGCCTGTTCGGCATGCGCATCCTGCAGTTCGGGTTCGACGGCACGGCCGACAACCCGCACCGGCCGCACGCCTTTCCGCGCGAGTGCATCGCGTACACCGGCACCCACGACAACCAGACCGCGGCCGGATGGTGGGCCGGCCTCGACGAGGACATGCGCCGGCAGGTCGCCGCCTACTACCAGTTCGAGCCGTCCGCCGACCCGGGCCGCGTGGTCTGGTCCTTGATCGAGGCCGTGATGGGCTCGCGGGCGGACGTCGCCGTCGTCCCCGTCCAGGACCTCCTCGTCCTCGACGACCGCGCCCGGATGAACGACCCCTCCGTGTTCGTGGGCAACTGGTCGTGGCGGATGCCCCCCGACGGGCTCAGCGCCGACCTCGCCCGGTCGCTCCACGACCTGGCGCAGCGGTACGACCGCCTCCGGCGGGGCTAAGGGAACGCGCGACGGCCTCCCGCTCGTCGCCGACGACGACGCGCTGCGCGCTCCCGCCGGGTTGTTGGGACTTGCGAGGGCAGCATTCAGCCGCTCGGGCGGGCCGATGCCGACCGACGCCTGGAATGGCGAAGTTTCCCAGGTCCGGCGGTGCTCGCAAGCGGACGGCGAACCGCCTCACGATCCGAAGGACCCGGCGCTCGCCTGTCGGCACCACGTGGCGGGACGGGCGACGAGGGCCGACGATCGGCGCGAGCCTGACGCCCGATCGAGGGGAACTCCCATGCGTCCTCGCCTTCCCCACCCTCGCCCCCTGACCTCGACCGCTGTCGTCGCCGTCCTCGCGCTCGGGTTGGCTGCCCTCCTGCCGGCGCCGCCGGCAGCCGCGACCTTCGCCCCCGGCGCGCCCGGCGTCGGTGACCCGTACTTCCCCCTGCAGGGCAACGGTGGGTACGACGTGCAGCACTACGACATCGGCATCCGCTACGACCCTGCCCGACCCGAGATCTCCGGCACCACGGTCATCACGGCCCGCGTGACGGACCCCGTGCTGACGACCTTCAACCTCGACCTGAAGGGTCTGACGATCCGAGCGGTCGAGGTCGACGGCGCGCGCAGCGGCTGGACGCGCGACGGTCAGGAGGTGACCGTCAGCTTCCCCATCGACCGGTGGGCTGGCAGCACGTTCACCGTCGCCGTGCAGTACGACGGCGTGCCCGTCTCGGCGGCCACCCCGTACCGAGGAGGTACGACGGGCTGGCTCCGGACGCTGGACGGTGCGCTCGTGGTCGCTGAACCCAACGGTGCTTCTACCTGGTTCCCGTCGAACGACCACCCGTCGGACAAGGCCACCTTCGACATCACGCTGACGACGCCCCCCGGCGCCGCGGCCGTCGCGAACGGCACGCCGGGCCCCACGACCATCGGGACGGACGGGTGGTCGACGACCACCTGGGCCGCTGACGCCCCGATGGCGACGTACCTCGCGACCGTGGCGATCGGCGACTACGAGGTCGAGTCGTCGACGCTGCCGGGCGGTCTGCCGGTCATCAACGCCTACGGCAGCTGGACGGACGGGCTCGTCTCGGGCGACGTCGAGGAGCTCGACCGGCTCGGTGACGTGCTCCATTTCCTCACCCGCCTGCTCGGCCCGTATCCCTTCGACTCGACGGGCGCGATCGTGTCCACCGAGAACCTCGACGGCGCACTGGAGACGCAGACCCGTCCCGTCTACCCCCGCGCGTTCATCTACGGCCCGGACAACCCGCTCGGCGAGCGGGTCATGCTCCACGAGCAGGCCCACCAGTGGTTCGGGAACCTGGTCACCATCGCCGCCTGGAACGAGATCTGGCTCAACGAGGGCTTCGCCTCGTACATGGAGTGGCTCTGGGACGAGCACGACGGCGGCGCGACCGCGGACCAGCACTTCGCCCAGCTCGCGTGTCGTCCCGCGACCGACCGCGCGGCCTGGTCGATCGCGCCGGGGGCGCCGGGGCCCAACGGCCTGTTCGCCCGCCCGGTGTACGACCGTGGGGCGATGACCGTGCACGCCCTGCGGCAGCAGATCGGTGACGGCGCGTTCTTCGACGTCCTGCGGACGTGGGCGCAGCCCGGGGACGGAAGTCCGCGGACCACGGCCCAGCTCGTGGCGCTGGCAGAAGCGACGTCGGGTCAGCAGCTCGACGACCTGTTCCACACGTGGCTGTACACCTTCGGCAAACCGGCGGGCCTCGCCTGCACGCAGCCGGCCGCAGCTGCACCCGGTGAGCCGGCGGACCTGGTGGTGACCCCCGACCCCTCGGACGGGTCGGCAACGGTGACATGGGCGTCGCCGATCTCCGCCGGTGGTTCTCCGATCACGGCGTACCGCATCACCCGGGACGGCGTCGACGCCGCAGGTCGGGGGCCGTTCAGCACCGAGGTCTCGGCAACGCAGCGGCAGGTGACGTTGGCGGGCCTCGCGCCCTGGGACAGCTACACGGTCGAGGTCGCGGCCGTGAACGCCGTCGGCGTCGGACCCGCTGCCGATGCTGTCGTGAGGGTGCCGGCGGCCGTTCCGGGACGACCCACCGGCGTCTCGGCGGTCGCCCATCGGCGGACGGCGACCGTCGGATGGACCGCCCCGGATGCGGTGGGTGAGTCGCGGGTGCGCTCGTACGAGATCCGCGCGTATGCGGGGACGTCCGGGCGCGTCGTGAGCACCCGCACGGTGTCCGGCCTCCGCCGATCGGTGATCGTCACGGGTCTGACCCCGGGAACGACGTACACCTTCGACGTCGTAGCGGCGAACCGGCAGGGCGACGGCCCGCCCTCGCTGAGGTCCGCCCCGGTGACGACCACGGGTCGCCGGTAGCCGCCAGGTCCCGGGGCCGTCCGGCCTCCGGCGTCGCCTGCCGACGGCCGGGACCGCCGCCACGGCGTCGGCATCGCCTGCGAACCCCGAGCCGCCCTAGGGTGGACGGACGCCCACCGCCGGAGGCCGCGTGCCCATCCCGATCTGGGTGACGCGGGTCAACCGCGCCGCCACGAACCGGCTGACGCTGCTGCTCTCGTCCCGGTTGGCGCCGCTCGCGACCGTGCACCACGTTGGTCGGCGCAGCCGGCGGGCGTACCGGACGCCGGTCATGGCGTTCCGGACGGCGCGGGGCGTGGTCATCGCGCTCACGTACGGCCCCGACGTCGACTGGCTCCGCAACGTCACAGCTGCCGGAACGTTCGTCCTGGTCCGGCGGGGCTGGGCGTACAGGGTGACCGACCTGCGACGCGCCGACGGCGACGCCGGGCTGGCGCTCGTCCCGGTGTGGACGCGGCGGGCCCTCGGGCTCCTTCGGGTGGACCAGCTCGTCGAGGGCACGGTGCGCCCACTCGGTCGGGCGGGCCGCAGCGTGATAGGGACGACGTGATCCAGAAGACCCGCCACGAAGGTGCTGTGGGCGGCCCTCGCCCTGACCGCAGGCGTGGTGCTCCTCGCGCGCTCGTGCACGAACGAGCGAAGGAGTCGCCGACGAGAAGCCCGACGGGACCGGGCAGGACGTCGCCGAGGGCTCCAGATTCTTCCGCGAGGATCCTGCCCACCGAGCCCGGCGGGGACGATGCCCAGCACGATCAGCAAACGCTGAGGGTCGCCTTCGGCTCACCGTCGAGCGACGGGTGGGCGGTTCCCGCGCGACTGACGGTACCCAGGGTCAGTCGGGCGTGGCGGCCGACGTCGCCTGGGCCTCGGCGTCCAGGGTGGCGGCCCAGGAGGCGAGCAGGGCGAGGTTGTCGGTGGTGGTGGGACTGCCGGGCTCGGCGGTGTAGACGAGCATCGTCAGGCCGGGGTCGGCGGGCAGGGTGAGCGTCTCGTAGGCGAGCTCGAGACGCCCGACGACGGGGTGGTGGATCACCTTGTGCCCGGTGCGGTGCAGGCGCACGTCGTGCGCAGCCCAGCGGGACCGGAACTCGTCGCTGCGCGTGGACAGCTCCCCGACCAGGTCGATCAGAGCCTTGTCGTAGGGGTTGCGCCCTGCCAGGCCGCGCAGGATGCCGACGACGTCGTCGGCCGCGCGCGGCCAGTCGTCCCAGAAGTCCCGGGCCGTGGGGTCGAGGAAGGTGAAGCGGGCGGTGTTGGCCGGGCGGCTCGGCCCGGCGAGCACCGGGGCGTAGAGCGCCCGGGCGAGCCGGTTGGTCGCCAGCAGGTCGAGCCGGTCGTTCCGCACGGCGGCGGGCGCCGCTGTCATCGCGTCGAGCATCGCCTGGACGTTGGGCCTGATCCGAGCGGCGGTCGTCGGGCGCCGGGCGACCTTGGCCGGTGACGTCCCGGACGCTCGGGCGAGGTTGTGCAGGTGCTGGCGCTCGGCCTCGTCGAGGTGCAGGGCGTCGGCGACGGCGGTCAGGACGGAGTCGGAGGCGCCGGCCAGGTTTCCCCGCTCGAGGCGGGTGTAGTAGTCCACGGAGACGCCGGCGAGCATGGCGACCTCCTCGCGGCGCAGCCCGGGTACGCGTCGGTTCGTGCCGTACGCGGGCAGACCCGCCTGCTGCGGCGTGATCCGGGCGCGCCGGGAGGCCAGGAAGTCCCGGATCTCGTCCCTGGTGCTCATGCGTCGACGGTACGGCCGTCGAGCGTGGTGAGGCAGGCCCTGGTGGTACCTGGATCGTCAGGGACTCCCGCCACCCGGGACGGCGGCGCACAGTGGGAGCGCGGTCGGGCGGGGCGTCACCTTCGGGCGTGACCCCGCCGACACGCGGCGCACCGACGACGAGGAGACGACCATGCACACGCGCACACTGGGCCAGGGGCTGCAGGTCTCGGCCGTCGGGCTCGGAGCGATGGGGATGTCCCAGAGCTACGGCCCCAACCCCGGCGACCGCGACGACATGGTCGCCGTGCTGCGCGGCGCCGTCGAGCGCGGCGTCACGTTCATCGACACCGCTGAGGTCTACGGCCCGTTCGTCAACGAGGAGCTCGTCGGGCAGGCCCTCGCGCCGGTGCGCGACCAGGTGGTCATCGCCACCAAGTTCGGCTTCCGGTACGAGAACGGGCGAACCGCGGGCCTGAGCAGCCGGCCCGAGGACATCCGGGCAGCCGCCGAGGGCTCGCTGCGCCGCCTGGGTGTGGAGGTGATCGACCTGTACTACCAGCACCGGGTCGACCCGCAGGTTCCGATCGAGGACGTCGCGGGGACCGTCGCCGAGCTCGTCGCCGCGGGGAAGGTCCGCCACCTCGGGCTGTCCGAGGCCGGCGCCGGCACGATCCGCCGCGCCCACGCCGTCCACCCCGTCACGGCGGTGCAGTCCGAGTACTCGCTGTGGACCCGCGACCCCGAGCCGCAGGTGCTGCCCACCCTCGCGGAGCTGGGCATCGGGTTCGTCCCCTTCAGCCCGCTCGGCAAGGGCTTCCTCACCGGCACCGTCGACACCACCACGACGTTCGCCGCCGGCGACATCCGCGCCACCATCCCGCGGTTCACCCCCGAGAACCGGGACGCGAACGCGGTCATCGTCGAGCACGTCCGCGCGCTGGCGGCGGCGAAGGGTGCGACGCCGGGCCAGGTGGCCCTGGCCTGGCTCCTGGCGCAGCGGCCGTGGATCGTGCCGATCCCGGGCACGCGCCGCCTGGAGCGCGTCGAGGAGAACGTCGCCGCCACCACCGTCCCGCTGTCCGCGGACGAGGTCGCCGACCTCAACACCCTCGCCGCGCGACTCGGCGTTCGCGGCAACCGCTACGACGACGTCGGCATGGCCAGGGTCGGCCTGTGACAGCCTGGACGCGATCGAGAGGACTCCCGCCGATGACCGCCTGGACCGCGAACGAGCTCGCCCGGATCGGGCGCGCCGAGGAGCTTCGGCTCGCCTCGACCCGCCCGGACGGCACGCTGCGCCCCTACGTCACGATGTGGGTGGTGCGCGCGGGAGACGACCTCTACGTCCGGTCCGCGTACGGCCCCGACAACCCCTGGTATCGGCGAGCCGTGGCGAGCCGTGCGGGGCGGATCAGCGCCGGCGGCCTCGAACGCGACGTCACCTTCGCCGACGCCGCCCCCGACGTCCACGAGGACGTCGACGCCGCCTACCACGCCAAGTACGACCGGTACGGACCCCGGATCGTCGGTTCCGTCGTCGGCCCCGCCGTGCGTGACGTCACCCTCCGCCTCGTCCCC
>JBDIAU010000110.1:0-6428 GCA_039812565.1 Beutenbergiaceae bacterium | reverse complement strand
CCGACGAGTGCCCGCACCACCCCGCCGCCCGCGAGCAGCACCGCGACCAGGGGCAGGAACGCCGCCATCGCGAGGTCCTCGAGGACCAGGACCGACAGGACGGCAGGCGTCTCGCGGTAGCCCGTGCGACCGAGCTCGCCGATCAGCCGGGCGACGATGCCCGACGACGACACCCACGTGACGCCCGCGAGCGCCAGGCTCGCCCGCCAGTCGAACCCCAGGAGCAGACCCGCGACGAACCCCGGCGGCGCGTTCAGCACGAGGTCCACGAGCCCGCTCGGCGTGTGCCGGCGCATCGACTCCGCGAGCTCGGAGGCCGAGAACTCCAGGCCGAGGAGCAGGAGCAGCAGGACGACGCCGATCTCGGCCGTCGCGCGGACGAACTCAGACGCGGCGGCGTCCTGCGCCACGCCGAGCTCGCCGAGCACCAGGCCGGCGACGAGGAACAGGGGGATGGGGGAGAGGCGCAGCCGTTCGGCGACCCAGCTCAGACCGCCCAGGAGGAGCAGAAGGAGGCCCAGCTCGGCGAGGAACGCGCCGACCCCCTCCACGTCACCCTCCGATGAGCTGCCGGACGGCCGCGATGCCGGCGTCGGTGCCGACGACCACCAGGGAGTCGCCCGCGAGCAGCCCGTCCCGCGGCGTCGGCGAGGCGATCACGTGCTCGCCCCGGACGATCGCCACGACGGACGCCCCGGTCCGGGTCCGCGCCCGCGTGGCGCCGAGCGTCGAGCCGGCGAACGGGGAGCCGGGTGGGATGTCGACCGTCGCGGAGGCCAGGCCGGGGACCTCCTTGGTGAGGTCCGCGAACCGCTCGGTGATCCGCGGCGCGCCGAGGATCTCCCCGACGGTGTCCGCCTCCTCGCGCGTCAGGGTGACGAGGTGGACCCCGGCGTCGGGGTCGGCGCGGTGGTAGCGGACGAGCTCGAAGCTCCCGTCGCGCCGCGCGATGATCCCCAGGCGCGCGCCCGAGGCGGTGGAGAGCTCGTACCGCAGGCCGACGCCCGGCAGCAGGACCTCGATGACCTCCATGGACGCCATCTTGCTCCTGCCACGATCCCGGTGTGCCGGGTGCGGTGAGCCGGTGTGGGTGAGTGCTCCGTGGGTACAACCTCCGCGGTCGGGGCCCCCTCCGTGGTCGGGGACCCAGCCGAGGTCGCACCTCAGGCGCGAGTTCGCACCTCCGACGGTGCGACCCCGAGCCCGAGGTGCGACCTCGGCGTCACGGGGGACGGAGTTGATCACAAAGGGCCGCGCGGAGCCGATGAGACGAGAGCATCGTGGGGACGCCGGCAGCGTCGCCGGCCCGCCGCTGGGGGGAGGTGCACGTGTTCGCCGACGCCTGCGTACCGCTGCCCGCCGGCAGCACCACGCCGCTGGGATGGCTCCTGGACCGGGCCCGCGCGGACCTCGCCGGCTACGTCGGCGCGATGCCGCGGCTCGCCGTCGAGGTCGGGGGGGACGTGTTCGCGACCGGCCGCGTCGGCGGGGGTCGCGTCGCCGCCCGCGCCGCCGAGGCCGACGTCTGGTGGAACGGCGAGAGCGAGGGGAACTGGCTCCTCGGCTACGCCGGCCACGCCCGCCTGACCGGCTGGGCCAGCGCCCTCGAGGACGTCGAGCGCCGCCTCGCCCGCGCCCTCGCCCACGAGGACCCCGACGGCTACCTCGGCATGTTCACCTCCCGCCTGCGGGCCCGGCGCCCCTGGATCGGCGGCGACCTGTGGACCCAGAGCCGGCTCCTGCTCGCCCTCGAGTCGTGGGGCGAGCTGACCGGCGAGCGCTCGTGGACCGACGCCGTCGACCGCGCCGTCGCCCAGATGGCACGGCGGCTCGCCGCGGCGGGCGGCGCCGCCTTCGCCCCGGACACCGGGGACAGCTCCGGCCGCGGCCACGACCTGCAGGCCGTCGACCTGCTCGTCGCCGTCGCCCGCCGCACCGACGAACGGTGGGTGGTCGACCTCGCCCTCGACCTGTACGAACGGTTCAGCGCCGCCGAGCTCGACTGGACCGAGCAGGACTGCCGGCTGCCCGACCTGCTCTCCGACGCCCCCGTCGCCGGCCACGGCGTCCACACGTGCGAGAACCTGCGCGTCCCGCTCCTGCTCTGGGAGCTCACCCGCGAGGACCGCCTGCGCGCCGCGTTCGAACGGGGCTGGGCCAAGCTCGCCGCAGCCATCGGGGCCACCGGGGCCGTGCGCAGCGACGAGGTCATCGGGGCCCCCGGCGAGCGACCCCACCCGCTCCCCGAGGCCGGCTGCGAGCTGTGCGCCATGACCGAGCTCGCCGTCACCGCCCTCGAGGCCGCCCGCGTGCTCGACGACCTGCACTACGCCGACGTCGCCGAACGGGTCCTCCTCAACGCCGGCCAGGCCGCCCGCGCCGCCGACGGCGGCGGCATCGCCTACTTCTCCGCCCCCAACCAGTCGGCCGCGCTCCACACCACCAACCCCCGCTGGGCCGTGTCCCCGACGCACGACGCCGCCGCCGTGTGCTGCGCCCCCAACGCCGCGCGCCTGCTGCCCGCGACGCTCGACCGCGGCGTCGTCCGCACGGCCGACGGCGCCGTCGTCCTCCTCTACGGGCCGTCCCGCACCGTCCTCGACGTCACGGCGGGGCCGGTGGTCCTGACCCAGCGCACCGCGTACCCGTTCGCGGACGTCGTCAGCGTGGACGTCGACGGCGCCGCCGCGGGCTTCGCGCTGACGCTGCGGGTCCCGCGCTGGTGCGCCGACCCGCAGGTGGACGCCTTCCCGGGGGCGAGCGTCGAACGGCGCCCCGACCGCGTCGTCGTCACCGGGGCCTGGCCCGCGACGGCGACCGTCCGGCTCCGGCTGCCGGGCGACGTCGTCGTCGTGCCCGCCGAGGACGGTCGCGTCGCCCTCGCCGCCGGGCCGCTCGTCTACGCCGTGCCCATCGCCGTGAGCGAGCGCGTGTACCGCCGGTACCCGGGCACGGACTACGCCGACCGCGACCTCGTCGCCGTCGACGACCGCTCGCTCTACCCGCCGGCCCTCGTGCGCGAGGCGCTGGCCGAGGCCCGGGTGGAGCCGGCCGCGACCGTGATGCCGGACCCGTGGCGGGACCCGCCCCTGCGGATCGTCGCGCGCGGCGTCGACCCCAACCCCCGGCCGGGCTCGGACGGGGCGGGGGAGCGGGACCTCGTGCTCGTGCCCGTCGGGGCGACGGCGCTGCGCTGGACGTGCCTGCCCGTGGTGTCGCGCGACGGCGCGGCCGCGCCGGGCTGAGGACGGGCCCAGGATCTGAGACCCACGCGGCGCGCGCGCCCGCGACCGAGCCCCCGCCGGGATGCTCTCCCTCGGAGTCCACGAGGGAGGGTCGCGATGGTGACGAAGAAGGGCCCGGACGAGAAGGCGCCCGCACCGGACCACGCCGACACCGAGAGCGTCGGGCTCGACGAGGGCGGCTACGGCACCGGCCCGGGCGGCGCGTGATCCCCGACACGTGGGCGGCGCTGCTCGCCCTGCTGGGGCTCGTCGCGCCCGGCCTCGTGTTCCAGCTCCGTCGCGAGCGGCGCCGGCCCGCCTTCGCGGAGACGACGTTCCGCGAGATCAGCCGCGTCGCACTGAGCAGCCTCGTGTTCACGACGGCGTCGCTCGTGCTCCTGCTGCTCCTCGCCCAGCTGTGGCCGACGCTGCTGCCCGACGTCGCGCGGTGGACCAGCGACCCGGCGTACGTCCGCGACGACTACCTGCGGGTCGGCCTCTTCCTCGGGCTCGAGGTGCTCGTGGCGTGCGCGCTCGCGCTCGTCGTCGAGGCCATGACAGCCGGCGAGCTCGACAGCCGGATGGCGTCCGGGAGCGTCTGGTACCGAGTCCTCGACCGCGACAAGCCCACGGACGCGACCTACGTCTGGCTATGGGTGACCCTGCAGGACGGGAGCCAGTACAAGGGGTCCTTGCGGGCGTACGACACCGGCTCGGCCAAGGACGTCCGCGAGATCGCGATCGGGGGCAGCCCCATCCGGTACGCCGCCGCTCCGGTGCGGGCCGAGGGTGGCGCCCCGGCGGCGGGCGCCGGGGAGGCCGCGTGGACGGAGCTCGCGCCCTTCGACGCCGTGATCCTGCCCGCCGACCAGGTGCGCTCCATCGCCGTGCAGTACCTCGCCGCCGACGGCACGAGCCTGCGTGCCGCGCCGCCGGTCGCGCCGTCGGGCCGGCGGCGGCTCCTCGGCGGCACGGCTCGACGCCGGCCGTCGCGGTGACGCCCGGGTAGGCGTGGGGCGCCGTCGGCGCGACGCTCAGCCGGCGCTCACGTGGCCCGTGATCGACCCGGTCGCGATCGCGTGCCGGGTCACGACGTCGAGGATGTGACGGCTGCTGCCGCCCCGGACCGTCGTGTCCAGCGCGGTCACGGTGAACACGTAGCGGTGCGTCCCCGACGGCGGGCACGGCGGGTACCAGCCGACGCGTCGGCCCGTGTTCTCGCCCTCCCGGGCGCCGGCGGGCGGGGCGCCGGCCGGGGCGCCGCCGTCGCCCGGCGGGATGTCGTAGACGAGCCAGTGCAGGAACGTGCCGCGGGGCGCGTCCGGGTCGGTGACGACGAGGGCGAGGGAGGCGGCGTCGTCGGGCACCCCGCTCCAGGCGATCGGCGGGGACTCGCCGGCGCCGGCGCACGTGTACCGGCTCGGGAGCGTTCCGCCGTCCGCGAACACGGTGCTGGTCACGGTGAGGGTGCGCACCCGTCCACTGTCCCGCCGTACGGCCGAGGGCGCCAGGGTCGGGCGGTCCGGGCGCCGTCGGGGGCGGTCGCGGAGCGGACTCGGCGGGTTGACCGGCGCCGTCGTCGTCGGCACATGATGAGCCCGAGCCGCCGCCGGGGCGGCCGTCGACGCGGTGACCGCCGGGAGGGCGGGCCGAGGACGGAGCGCTGGTTCGTGACGGTGAGCGAGACGGTCAGCGAGCTCGTCGTCCTCCTGGCGGAGGACGGCACCCCCGTCGGCACCGCCGACAAGGCGACCGTGCACGGCCCCGACACCCCCTACCACCTGGCCTTCTCCTGCTACGCCTTCGACGCCGACGGCCGGCTCCTCGTCACCCGGCGCGCGCGGACCAAGCGGACGTGGCCCGGCGTCTGGACCAACTCGTGCTGCGGGCACCCCGGCCCCGACGAGATGCCCGGCGAGGCGGTGCGGCGACGGCTCGAGCAGGAGCTCGGGATGGCGCCCGAGCACCTGCGCCTCGCCCTGCCGCGGTTCTCCTACCGGGCGTTCGACGGCCGGGTCTGGGAGAACGAGCTCTGCCCCGTGTTCCTGTGCCGGGTCTCCGGCGAGCCGATCCTCGACCCCACCGAGGTCGAGGACGTCGTCGCCGTGCCGTGGGAGGAGTTCGCCGAGCGGGCGACGGCGCCCGGCAGCGACGTCTCGCCATGGGCGCAGCTCCAGGTGCGCGAGCTGGTCGACGGCGGGCACATCACCCGCTTCCTCGCCGAGACCGCGCCGCGCTGAGCGGGGGCTCCGGAGCCGCGGGGCGACGTCGGGGCCCAGGTCCGACGGGGGCCCGAAGGCCCGCGCCGAGGGCGCTCCAGCGGTCCCAGCGTGAGGGGATGGCCGTCGACGCCGGAGCTCGCCGTCGGGTCGACGCCCGCCGCCCGGCACCACCGGGGTCGCGGACGCCGACCGTGGTCGCCTGGGTGGTCGTGGTGCTCGTCAGCGCCGTGCCGGCGATCCTGGCTAACGAGCTCACCGGGGCAGTCCCCGCGTGGTGGTCGACGGCGCGGCTGGCGGTCCTCGGCATCCTCCTGGTCGCGACGCTCCTGGTGACGGTGCTGCGGCCGCTGTGGCGGTTCGCCGTCGTCATGGCTGTGACGGTCGCCCTGCTCGACGTCTCCGCACGCTGGGACCTCGCGTGGCCGGGGATGCAGGCGGTGCTCGGCGGCGACGTCCTCGGCGGGCGCCTGCAGGCGGAGCAGACAGGCAAGCTCCTCGTCGCGGCCGCGATGATCGGACTGCTCCTGGTCCTCGGGTACCGGCGGCGCGACGTCTTCCTCGCCGTCGGGGACGTCCGGGCGCCGATCCGCCCGGCGCCGCTGCTGGGCTTCCCCCGCGCCGAACCCTGGACGAGGTTCGGCGGGCAGTGGGGCGTGTACGTGGCGCTCGGCATCGGTGTCGCGCTGTACCTGTCGACGCGGCCGACCGGCGCGCAGCTCGCCGCCGTCGTCCCGCTGCTCCCGGCGATCACGGTGTACGCCGCGGTCAACGCGTTCGCCGAGGAGATGACCTACCGCGCGCCGATGCTCGCGACGCTGGAGCCCGCGCTCGGCAGCACGACCGCGCTGTGGCAGGCGGCGCTGCTGTTCGGCGTCGCGCACTACTGGGGGACGCCGGGCGGGCCGGCAGGTGCGTCGCTCGCCGTGCTCATGGGGTGGCTGCTCGGCAAGGCGATGGTCGAGACGCGCGGCCTGCTGTGGGC
>JBDIAU010000109.1:0-6431 GCA_039812565.1 Beutenbergiaceae bacterium | reverse complement strand
GCTGGACGCCCTGGCGGACGCCTACCTCGGCCAGGTCGCCGACTGGGCCGGGATCCCCGACCTGGCGGAGCGCGTGGTGGTGCGCCGCGTGGTGGGCCCGGCGGACTTCGAGTCGCTGTACTCGTCGTGGCGTGGGTCGGCGCTCGGGATGGAGCACACGCTGCTCCAGAGCGCGATGTTCCGGCCGGCGGACGTCAGCCGCCGCGTCGGCAACCTCCTCTACGCCGGCGGGGGCACGATCCCCGGCGTCGGCCTGCCGATGTGCCTGATCAGCGCCGAGCTGGTGGCCAAGCGGCTGCTCGGGGAGACGAGCACGTCGCCGCTCCCGACCCCCCTGCGCCGGGGCTTCCTCGACGCCGCCCGGCCGCGCGGCCGGCGGTACGTCGGGGCGGGTCAGGGTGCCGAGGCGGGCGCCGGGCGCGGCGGGGGGCGCGTCGGGGGTGGCGTCCGGGGTGGCGTCCGGGGTGGCGGTGCCGGGCGCGGGCGGCCCGAGGATGCCGATGCCGCGTTCGAGACCCGTGGGTCGGCCGTGGACCTCCCCACCGGGGCGGCCGGGTGACGTCCCTCTACCTCGGCCTGCTCGTGTTCTCGCTCGCGGGGCTGGCGTTGCTCGACTGGCACCGTCGGCTCGCGTTCTGGGCGGACGCTCGGCGCACCGGGGTGCTGGTGCTCGTGAGCGTCCTGTTCTTCCTGGTGTGGGACACGGTCGGGATCGCGCTCGGCATCTTCGCCCGCGGCGACGTGGACGTCATGACCGGCATCGAGCTGTGGCCCGAGATGCCGCTCGAGGAGCCCGTGTTCCTCACGCTCCTCGTCTACGTGACCCTCCTCGTGTGGCGACTCGTCGGCACCCGGGGCGGTGACCCGCGGCCGCTGCCCGGCCGTGCGCGACAGCCACGCAGCGCGGGCGTCGACCAGGGTCGCCGAGGTGTCCCGGGCGGCCGTCCCGACCCGGGGAGCGCCTCCCGATGAGCCGGTTCACGTACGTCGGGCTCTCGGTCGCCGTGCTGGCGGTCGTGGCCGTCCTGTGTGTCCCCGTGCTCCGCACGCTCCCGCGCCGGCCGCTGTGGTGGACGGCGGCGGCGCTCCTGGCGATGACGGCGGTGTTCGACGCGGCGATCGTCGGCTTCGGCCTCACGACCTACGACGACGCGCTCATCCTCGGTCTGACGGTGGGGCCCTCGCCCGTCGAGGACTTCGCCTACACCGTCGCTGCGATCATGATCGTGCCGACGCTCTGGACGGTGCTCGGCCGGCGACGCCGGGGCGGCGACCGGGCCGGTCGCGGTGAGGCGGGCCAGGACGCCCCACGCACGGACGAAGGAGCATGAGCGACGTGGCAGCGACCCGAGGCAACCGGGACGTGGCACCGCACTGGGTGCGGGACCTCGTCCTCGCCTCCCGTCCGTACTCGTGGATCAACACCGCTTACCCCTTCGCCGCGGGCTACCTCATGGCGACGCAGGGGCGCATCGACCTCGCCCTCGTGGTGGGGACGCTCTTCTTCCTCGTGCCGTACAACCTGGTCATGTACGGCGTGAACGACGTCTTCGACTACGAGTCCGACCTGCGCAACCCCCGCAAGGGTGGCATCGAGGGCGCGCTCGCGGACCCCGCGACCGCCGCGATCGTCCACCGGCGGATCCTCGTGGCCTGCGCCGTCGTCACGCTGCCCTTCCTCGTGGTCCTGGTCCTGCTGGGCTCGCCGGCAGCGAACCTCGTGCTCGCCGTGGTGATGTTCGCGGTCGTGGCCTACTCGGCGCCACGGCTCCGGTTCAAAGAACGGCCGATCCTCGACTCGGCGACGTCGTCCACGCACTTCGTGGGACCCCTGCTCTACGCGCTCGTCCTCGTGGGCGCCGACCTCGCGGCGCCGACCGTGTGGCCGGTCCTCGTGGCGTTCTTCGTCTGGGGGATGGCGTCGCACGCCTTCGGTGCGGTGCAGGACGTCAAGGCGGACCGGGAGGGCGGGATCGGATCCGTGGCGACCGTGCTCGGCGCGCACCCGACCGTCGTCGGTGCGACCGTCGCGTACCTCGTCGCGGCGGGCGTCCTCCTCGTCGTCCCGTGGCCGGGCACGCTCGCCGCGCTCCTGCCGCTGACGTACGCCGTCAACGCGGCCTCCTTCTGGTCCGTCCGCGACGACGACTGCGAGCGCGCCAACCTCGGCTGGCGTCGGTTCCTGTACCTCAACATCGGCGTCGGCGTGCTGGTCACGTGGCTCCTCATCTGGATCGCCATCTCCTAGCAGGTCAGGCCGCCGCACCGCGGGGCAGGAGCGTCGCGGTGCCGTCGGGCTCGCGTCGGTAGGTGTGACCGGACGGCAGCTCGACGTCCACCACACCCGGCCCGCGCCACCGCACGACCATCCCGCCCGCCGTCTTGAGCCGGTGATCCGTCGGGCACAGGGCGGTGAGGTTCCACTCGGCCGTGGCGCCGCCGTGGTGGAACGGCACCGTGTGGTCGAGGTCGCAGCTGCGCGCGTGCGTGCCGCAGCCGGGCCGCACGCAGGTGCCGTCCCGGGCGCGGACGAGCTCGGCCAGCTCCGCCGGCGGTCGGTACCGGGACCGGCCGACGTCGCGGACCACGCCGGAGAGCGGGTCGGTCACCAGGCGCGACCACACGCCGCCGAGCGCGAGCGCCCGGGCGACGTCCGGCGTCACCGGGCCGTACCCCTCCAGCCACGCGACCTCGCCCCGAACCGGGCGGCCGACGTCCGGAGGGTCTCGGTCCGGGTCGGGGTCAGAGGGCTGCGCGTCCGGGCGGGGGTGAGCGGGCCGCGAGCCGGCGCCGGCGCCGGCCCCCGACATGAACGGACTGCCGCCCGGCGCGCCGGGCGCCGGTCCCGGCGGGAGCAGGACGCCGAGCGGGACGGTCACGTGGACCCGAGGAGCCCTCCCGCCGACGGTGCCGACCAGGAAGGTCTCGGGCGTCGGCGCGATCGTGCTGTCGGCCGCGTCGTCGCCGGGCCAGGGTGATCCGGCCGGGCCAGGTTCGGCACCGCGTGATCCGGTCGCAACCGGAGGGGGCGCGTCGGGCGAGCCGTGAGTCGACGCGGGCGGTGCGCCGATCCAGCCCAGGCCGAGTGCGGCGTGTCCGACCGCCGCGAGTGCGTCGGCGCGGAGCTGGTCGCTCGTGCGCTCGTCCCCGCGGGAGCGCGCGGCGGTCGCGGCGGCATCGAGCGCGAGGTCCAGGGCGACGGCGTCCGCGGCGGGCAGCACCGCCCAGATCCCCGCCATGCCGTCCGGCAGGGCGGCCGGGTGGTGCACGCGGCGTCCCGTCCGGGCGCGGCGGTGCCGCCGAGTCGCTTCGACCTCGTCGACGGACACGAGGGCCGCGGCGACGTCCTGGGCCACCTGCCGGGCGGTGCGCCGCGGCGCGGACGGCAGGACGACGTCCTGGACGGCGACCGCGACCGGCATCGGCACGTCGCGCAGCCCGTCCGCGAAGGCCCGAGCACGGCCGAGGTCGATCTCGCCGGCGCTCAAGGCGGCACCGACCGGCGTCAGGGGCCCGGCCAGGGCGCGGCCGAGGTCGATGAGGCGCTGCGCAGCATCCCTGGTCACGCAGAGCCGCAGCGCCAGCTCGTGGGCGGCGGCGCTGCGAGGCGTGGTCTGCCGGCCTCGCCCGGCCTCGTGCCGTCGGACCGGGGCCGAGGTCTCGTGCTCCGGAGCCCGTGGCGGGACCGTCATCCGCCCGCGCCGCGCCAGCTCGGCCGCCGCCTCGGCAGCCCGGGCCTGCGTCCACGACGTCAACCTCGCCCACGCCGCCACGAGCTCGACGAGCGCGTACTCGTCGAGGCCGGTCGGGTCGGTGAGCGCGACGACGTCGACCAGCTGCGGCCCGGGCGGCGTCGACTCCAGATCGTCCGCCGACGGCGTCCGCAGCCGGCCGGGGAGCCGGCCGCAGTCGAGCTCGCCGGCCGCCGAACCGCCTGCGGGCTCGTCGCCCCGCGGCCCGTCGTCCCACGGCTCGCCGTCCGGCGACCCGTCACCCGATCCGCCGACCCGCGCCGACCGCCCGCCTCGCTCGAACATGTGTACGACTCTACCCCGGCCTGCCGACATCGCCCGCCGGCCACCGGCTGACCTGTGGACGGCCGGCGCCGGAGCCCGTCGTCCACAGCCGCGCGCCGACGTCACCCGCGACCGGCGCCCCGACGTCGCCCACGCCCTCTCGGCGACCGTTCACCCAGGGCCGAGCGCTGCCCCCTGCCGCTCGTCGGTGCCGGACCGCAGAATGGCTCTCATGCCCGAGGTGACGAAGTCCGACGACGAGTGGCGTGACGAGCTCTCGCCCGCCGAGTTCCAGGTCCTGCGCCGCGCCGGGACGGAACGACCATGGACCGGGGCGCTGCTGAACGAGCACCGCCTCGGCATCTACTCGTGCCGCGCGTGCGGTGCCGAGCTCTTCCGCTCGGAGACGAAGTTCGACTCCCACTGCGGCTGGCCGAGCTTCTTCGAGCCGGCGCGCTCGGCGGCGGTCGAGCTCCTCGTGGACCGCTCCCACGGCATGGTGCGCACGGAGGTGCGCTGCGCACGGTGCGGCTCGCACCTGGGCCACGTGTTCGACGACGCCCCCCAGACCCCGACGGGCGACCGGTACTGCATGAACTCGATCGCGCTGACCTTCGCGCCGGAATGACACGGGGCGAGGCGCAGGGGGCCGACGGCGTCCGCCCCCTCCGGCTCGGCACGTTCAACATCCAGCACGGCCGGGGCGATGACGGCGGGCGCCCCGACCCAGAGCGCCTGGAGCGGGCCCTGGCCGGGCTCGGCGTGGACGTGCTCGCCCTGCAGGAGGTGGACCGGTTGCAGCCCCGCTCCCGGGGCGTGGACCAGGTCGCGCTCGCGGCGCGGGCGACCGGGCTGCCGTGGGTGCGGTTCGCGCCGACGCTGCTCGGCGACGTGCGGTCCGCGCGGACCCGCACCCCGGTGGCGCGAGTCCCGAGGGCGCTCACCACGAGCCCGTCCGGCGCCGCCCAGTCGTCAGGCGCCCCGGCCTACGGCGTCGCGCTGCTGAGCCGCCACCCCGTGCTCGCGTGGTTCGTCGCGCCGCTCCCCGGACCCCGCGGCGTGATGTCTCGCCTGCGGGGCCGGGCACGGCACCCCGCGCACCGCGACGGTGAGCCGAGGGTCTGCCTCGCGGCCGTGGTCCGCGCCCCCGACGGTCTGCTCGTCGTCGCGAGCACGCACCTCACCCGCACGCCCCGGGTCGCGGCGCAGCAGCTCGACGTCGCCCTCCGCGGCCTCGCCACCCTCGCCCGCCGGTCCGGGGTCGGCGACGACGAGGCGGTGCCCGCCGTCCTGCTCGGGGACCTCAACCTCCGCCGGGCGGCGGTCGACCCCGTCCGCACCCGCCAGAGGTTCCCCGTCACCGTGCTCGCCACGGCCCGGACCCACCCCGCGACCGCCCCGACCCGGCAGATCGACCACGTCCTCGGGATCGGCCCGATCGCCGCCGCGGGGCCCGCCGCGGCCCCGCGCCTCGACGTCTCCGACCATCGCCCGCTGACGGTCGAGGTGCTCGCCCGGCGCGCAGGACGGCCGTCGACCTGAGGGATCCGCAGCGGCACTGCGGACCGCACGCGGAACTCGTGCAGGCCGTGGCGCCCGCGCTGCGGTCCGTCCGCGGCCCGCGCGGCCGACCCGGCGGGATCGCGGTCCTGCAGCGGATCTACCGTCGTGAGTGATCAACCGGGCGGTCGTGGGGGCCGGGTCCGGGGGTCGCGCAAGGGGGAGCACGACCATGGAGAAGTCGATCCGTCGAGCGGCGCACGCCTCGCAGGGCGTCGGCCTGCTCCGCACCGTCCGCCGGCCGCGTCGCGGCCGCCACCGCGCCCACGCCGCCGCGTCCGGACCGGCCCGAGCCGGACGCCTCGCGGTGACCGTCGCCGTCCTCGCGCTCGTCGGCACGCTCGTCGCCCTCGCCCCGGTCGCACCCGCGTCCGCGGCGACGACGGCGGGCCCCGCCGCGGTCCCGAGCGTCGAGCTCGTCGCCGACGTCCCGGGCCACCAGGGCTGGTTCGACGGCGTCGAGGCGCTGTTCGAGGACGCGTGGGACAACGCCGTCGCGCTCGGCGAGCAGGTGCTCGCCGAGCTCGAGGTCCAGCTCGCCCAGATCGGCGACGGCGTCACCCACCTCTGGGGGATGCTCCCCTGAGCCAGACCCACACCTGAGCGTCGCGCCCGCGCGTCGGCTCGAACCATCGACCCAGCACGTCCGGCGCCCGGTGAGCCCCCACACCTGCGCCTTCCTGCCGAGGGCCCGGGGAGCGGACGCGCCCGGGCCCTCGGTCCGCCCGCCGCGTCCGGGCCGAGGATCAGCGGGGTCGCCGGTCAGGCGGCAGGATCGGTCGCCGCACCGGGCCCCCGCCGTCCTGCCGGCCGGGCCCGAGTGCGGCGTGCGGGCCGCCCGCCCGAGCCGGCCCA
>JBDIAU010000108.1:0-6461 GCA_039812565.1 Beutenbergiaceae bacterium | reverse complement strand
CCAGATCGAGCCAGGCCGCGGCGTCGCCGGGGAGCCGCCCTCCCTCGAGCGGGACGCTCGCCAGGATCAGCCGAGCATCCCCCGGTAGGTCGACCGGCTCGACGCCGAGGTTGACGACGCACCGCAGTCGCCCGCCACGGTCGAACGCCAGGACGTCCGCGGGGGCGTCGCGCCACGCGAGGTCCTCGCCCTGCAGGCCGGGATGCCCGCGTCGGGTCCCGAGGGCCGTCCGGTACAGCGCGAGCATGGAGCCCGGGTCGGTCGCCTGCCGCTCGGCGGTCAGCGCGGCCCACTGCGCGGGCTGGGGGAGCCAGGGCGCGACGCCGTCGGGAGCGAAGCCGAACGGCGGCCGGTCGCCGCTCCACGGCAGGGGGACGCGACACCCGTCCCGGCCCCGTGCGGTGCCGCCGGAACGCCGGACGACCGGGTCCTGGAGGACCTCCAGCGGAAGGTCCTCCACCTCAGGGAGCCCGAGCTCCTCGCCCTGGTAGAGGTAGGCGCTCCCGGGCAGCGCGAGGGTGAGGAGGATCGCCGCCCGGGCGCGGCGGGTGCCGGTCGCGAGGTCCACAGGCGCGCGCCGATCGAAGCCCATGACGGCCGGCGTGGGGTCCCGCCGCCCGAACCGGGTGACGTGGCGGGTCTCGTCGTGGCTCGAGAGCACCCAGGTCGCGGGCGCTCCCGTCGGCGCGAGCGCCGCGAGCGAGGCGTCGACGACGGCGCGCACCTGGGCGGCGTCCCACGTCACCCGCACGTAGTCGAAGTTGAACGACGTGTGCATCTCGTCCGGACGCACGTACCGCGACAGGCGTTCGGGGCCGTTCACCACGGCCTCGGTGACGAAGACGCGGTCGCCGTCGTAGGAGTCGGCGACGGCGCGGAACCGCCGCAGGACGTCGTGCACCCCGTCGACGTCCCAGTGCGGGTTCCCGACCCACTCGGCCGAGGCGAAGCGCAGGTCCCCGCCGTAGTCGGCGTCCGGGAGGCCGTCGACCTTGGCCATCGCCGGCACGGCGTCCACCCGGAAGCCGTCCGCGCCACGGTCGAACCAGAACCGCAGGATCGCGTCGAAGTCCTCACGGACGCGCTCGTGCCCCCAGTCGAGGTCCGGCTGCTCCGGGGCGAACGTGTGGAGGTACCACTGCCCGGGCCGGCCGCCGGGCTCGCTCACCCGGGTCCAGGCGGAGCTGCCGAAGGCGCTGATCCAGTTGTTGGGCGGCAGGTCGCCACCGGGCCCCCGGCCGTCTCGGAAGAAGTACCGTGCGCGCGCCGCGGAGCCCGGCTCGGCCTCGAGCGCAGCCCGGAACCACGGGTGCTGCTCGGACGTGTGGTTCGCGACGAGGTCGATGAGCACGCGGAGCCCGAGGGCGTGCGCGTCGGCGAGGAGGGCGTCGGCGTCGGCAAGGGTCCCGAACCGGGGGTGGATGTCGCAGTAGTCGCTGACGTCGTACCCGCCGTCGGCCATCGGCGAGGGGTACCAGGGTGCGATCCACAGCGCGTCGACGCCGAGGTCAGCCAGGTAGGGCAGGCGCCGTCGCAGGCCGGTGAGGTCGCCCTCGCCGTCGCCGTCGCCGTCGGCGAACGAGCGCGGGTAGACCTCGTAGATGACGGCACGGCGCCACCAGGGATCGAGGTGGTCGGCGAGGGGGCTGGGCATGGGGGTCTCCGAGAGGTGGCGCGAGCGGTGGGGGTGCCGGAAGGTCGGCGGTCCGGGCGGGGGTGACGGCTCCGCCGCCCGGACCGCCCGTTCGGGGGGCGGTCCGTGCCGCCCCGGCCTACGGGCCTGGGGCAGCACCGACCTCTGGTGGCTCCGGGCTGAGGCTCAGCCCTTGACGGCGCCGGCGATCATCGCCTTGACGAAGTGCCTCTGGAAGAAGAGGAACACGATGATCGTCGGAGCCATGATCAGGAGCGATCCGGCGTTGAGCAGGACGACGTCGGTGGAGTACTGGCCGACGAAGTTCTGCAGGGCGCCGGCCATCGTCCGCTTGCTCGGGTCGTCGAGGAGCACGATGGCCTGCAGGAACGTGTTCCACGTCCAGAGGAACAAGAGCAGGCACATCGAGGCGATCGCCGGGACGGCGAGCGGGATCTGGATCTTCACGAACGACTGCCACTGGTTGGCGCCGTCGATCGCGGAGGCCTCGCTCAGCTCCTTCGGCATCGTGAGGAAGTGCGCCCGCATCCAGAACACCGCGAACGGCATGAAGGCGCCGATGAGGACGAGGATCAGGCCGAGCCGGGTGTTGAGCAGGCCCATGTCGCGGACCTGGTAGTACAGCGGCACGATCGTGGCCTCGCGCGGGAGCGTGAGCCCGAAGATGAAGAGCAGGAAGAGGATCGCCGCACCGGGGATCCGCAGCTGGCCGAGCGCGTAGCCGGCCATCGTCGCGAACAGGGCCGCGACGGGCACGACGCCGAGCACGTAGATGATGCTCGACCACAGCAGCGGCGTGATGTCGGCCACCTGCCAGGCGTCGATGAAGTTGTGCCACTGCGGGTCCGAGGGCCAGCTGAGGCCGGTAGGGACCGATCCCTGCGGCTGGAGCGCCGCGGAGAGCATGCTCACGAGCGGGAAGATCGAGAAGACCATCGCCGCCAGGAGCAGCGCGAGGCCGGGGATGCGTTCCCGGGCAGAGGTCTGCATGGTTCAGTCCTCCCGGAAGAAGCGCTGGATGGGCAGGATGACGGCGAGGATGAGCGCGGTGAGGACGACGCCGAGGGCGCTCGCCAGGCCCACCTGGGAACGGGTGAAGCCGAGCTCGTAGATGAGCACGCCGGGGACCATCGTCGACGTGCCGGGCCCGCCTTGCGTGGACATGAACACGACGTCGAAGCTCGCGAGGGCCGCGATCATCGTCACCGTGACGCAGACGCCGACCTCCTGGCGCAGGCCGGGCAGCGTGACCGACCGGAACGTGCGCACGAACCCGGCGCCGTCGAGGCGGGCCGCCTCGTAGATCGACACGTCGATCTTGCCGATGCCGGCCATCAGCAGGATGGTGCAGAAGCCCAGCCCCAGCCACCAGCCGATGACGCCGACCGAGGGCAGCGCCCAGGTGAAGTCGCCGAGCCAGGCGCGGGTGAGGCTCTCGAGGCCGACGGCGGAGAGCAGCTGGTTGACGGCGCCGTTGGAGGAGAACATCCACACCCAGGCGATCGCGGCCGCGGCGCCCGGGATGATCTGCGGGATGAACAGCGTGGTCCGGGCGACCGTCCCGAGGCCGCGCATCTTGATCTCCTGGATGAGCGCCGCGACGACCAGGCCGCCGATGACCGGCAGGATCGTGTAGAAGATCATCAGGAAGAAGGAGTGCCCGACCGACGCGAGGAGCAGCGGGTCGGTGAGCACCCGGGTGTAGTTCGCCAGGCCGACCGGCGTCGCGGCGGTGATGCCGTTCCAGTCGTAGAACGAGTACTGGATGGTCGCGATCATCGGGCGGATGACGAAGACCAGGTACATGATCAGGGCCGGCAGGACGAACAGCCAGCCGGTCCAGCTCGTGGGCCTGGCCCCGCGGGAGCGCCACCCCCGGCCCCGCCGGGCCCGCGCGCTCGGCGCGGACCCGGCGAGGGCGGTTTCGGCCTCCCCGGCGAAGGTGGAGTCGAGGGTGCTCATCGTCCGAGCTGCTCCTCGTACGCGGCCTGGATGTTCGCCAGGTACTCCGCCGGCGTCACCCGGGCGTCGAAGAGGAGCTGGGACTGCTGGTTCCAGACCGTGTTGATGCCGCTGGTGGCGTCCTGGACGAACTGGACCTGCCCGTCGGCCTCGACCAGGTCGGCGAAGGCGGCCTGGATGGACTCGTTGAGCGAGCCGGGTTCGGTGCTCGGGGCGTCACCGGTGCCGCTCGGCGCGAAGCCGTTGTCGACCAGCACCTGACGGGCCTCGGGGGTGAGGAGGAAGTCGAGGAACGCTGCGGCCGCGTCCTTCTCGTCGGACTTCGCCGGGATGCCGAAGTTCGAGACCGGGTTCGACATCGCCATCGGCGTGCCGCCGGGCTCGCCGACCGGCGGCAGCACGAAGGCGACCTTGCCGCCCATCTGCTCCTGCAGCGTCGTGGCGTCCCAGTTGCCCGACGCGTAGAAGAGCGCCTCGCCCTGGGTGAAGCGACCGAGCGCCGTGGTCGCGTCCGTGCCGTTCGCGTCGTCGTTGGTGTAGCCGGCGGCGATCCAGTCGGCGACGGTCTGAACTCCGGCCTCGGCCTCCGGGGTGTTGATCGTGGCGCCGGGGGCGTCGAACACCCAGTCGTTGATCGCCTGCGCCCCGAGCTGGTTGTTGAGCTCCATCTGGACGGGGAAGGTGCCCCCGCCGGTCTGGTTGCCGACCATCAGCGGCACGACCCCGGCGTCCTTGGCGTCGGCGAACGCCGCCTCCAGCTCCGCCAGGGTCGTCGGCGGCGTGGTCATGCCCACCTGCTCCGCGACGTCGGTGTCGTAGTAGAGGCCCGTGAGGACGAACCCGCTGGCGGCGGTGTACTGCGTGCCGGAGCCCCGGACGCCGTCGTCGTCGACCGTGTACATCGCGAGCTGGCCGGCGGGGATGTCCCACCCGTAGGCCTCCGACCACGGCGTCAGCGGCGTGAGCTGGCCGTTGCCCACGATGTCGGCGAGGGCGTTGATCCGCGCGATGTCGGGCGGGTCGTCCGAAGCCAGCACGCGGGGCGCGTTCGTGGCCTGGACGTCGTCGGGGTCGTACCGGCCGGTGATCGTGACGTTCGGGTACTGGGCCTCGAAGGCCGCGATGAGCGCCTCGTCGACGTTCTTCAGCCCGGCGCCGTCGTACAGGGTCAGCTCGATCGGCTCGGTGCCGAGGTCCGTGGAGACGTCGCTCGGGGCGGTGGACGCCGAGCCGCTGGACGAGCCGGGCGCGGAGCACGCGGCGAGGGCGGCGACGGCGAACGCCGCGAGGGCGCCGAGCCCGGCGGCGCCGGTGCGGGGACGTGACATCAAGGGCCTCCTCGGTGAGGTGTGGGTAGTGTGGAATGGAAACGCTTCCGACGAGGATGACCCAGATCGGGCACGACGTCAAGCCGTCCAGGGGGAGGTATCTACTCAGATCGGCCACAGGGCTGGTCGTCGCGGGCGTGAGCGGTGCGGCTGTGGCGTCGTCGTTGGGGTGGAAACGTTTCCTACCCTCGGCTACAGTGGCGTCCTGACGAGGGGAGCGGGCGATGGCCGTCGGGCGCCACGGGCGGGACGCCTCGAACGAGGGCGACGGGCCGACCTATGCTGCCCGCGTGCAGCCACGGGGCGATGCGGTGACGATGGCGGACATCGCCCGCCTCGCGGGCGTCTCGATGGCGACGACGTCCCGGGCGCTGAGCAACGCCTCCGGCGTCGCCCCGGCGACGCGCGAACGGGTCTTGCGCATCGCCGAGGAGCTCGACTACGTCGTCTCGCCCGAGGCCTCCGGGCTCTCGGGCGGATCCACCGGGCGAGTCGGGGTCGTCGTCCCCCACCTCTCGCGATGGTTCTTCGGGGAGATGCTCGAGGGGATCGAGTCCATCCTCGGTGCCGCGCGCCTCGACATGCTGCTGTACCACGTCGGGGACGCGGCCGACCGGCAGTCCTTCTTCCGGCTCCTGCCGGCTCGCCGCAAGGTCGACGCCGTCCTCGTGGTGGGGATCCCCGTCAGCGCCGAGGAGCAGGAGCGGCTCGCGCTGCTCGGCGTCGGCGTGGTCGCCGCCGGCGGGCAGTTCGCGCCTTACCCGTACGTGTCCGTCGACGATCGTGCGGCCGGCCGTCAGGCGCTGGACCACCTGCTCTTCCTCGGGCACCGCCGGATCGCGATGATCGATGCGATCGACCCGAACGAGACCAGCTGGCCCGTCGACGGCCGTGCGCTCGCCTACACCACGGCGCTCCGCGACGCCGGCCTGACGGTCGAGGAGGAGCTGTTCGTCCGCGTGCCGTGGGGGGCGACCTCCGGCGCCGAGGCCATGGGTCGGCTGCTCAGTCTGCGTGAACCCCCCACCGCGGTGTTCGCGCACTCGGACGAGATCGCGATCGGGGCGCTGCGCACGCTGCGCAAGGCCGGCCTGCGCGTGCCCGAGGACATGTCGGTCATCGGGATCGACGACCATCCGATGGCCGAGCAGCTCGATCTCACGACGGTGCACCAGGACGTCCGCCGTCAGGGCGAGCTGGCTGCGGCGCTCGTCACCCGCCTGCTCGATGGAGAGGATGTCGCGGCGTCGACGATGCTGCCCACCCGCCTCGTCGCTCGCGGCAGCACCGCACCGCCACGGCCCGACCTCCGCCGTCGCGCCGAGGGGTGCAGCCCCGCTGGGGGGTAGCCCTCGTGCTCCGTTCGCCGGCCCGTGCGCAGCAGGTGTCAGCCGATCGGGGTGGCGTGGAGGTCGTCGAAGGTGGCGGTGGTGGGGGTGGTGGTGGCGGAGGCGGAGACGTAGGTGGCCAGGCCGACGGCGCCGGGGGCCTGGAGGGCAGGGGTGGTGTCGGTGGTC
>JBDIAU010000107.1:0-6466 GCA_039812565.1 Beutenbergiaceae bacterium | reverse complement strand
CGCCCTGCCGCGCGACCCCCCGGCGTGCCCGCGCCCGACACGCCGCCCGGGGCCGGTGTCCCCATGACGTCGCCGCCCGGACGCGGTTGACTGGCGGTGGCGGCGGTGCGACGGCGCGCCGCCGCCGCCCGAGGGAGAGGTCACGTCATGTCGGACATCGAGGTCACGCAGATCCCCGCCGTTGAGGCGCTGCTGGTGAGCAAGCGCGTGCCGATGAGCGAGATCGGCGCGGCGATGGGCGAGGCGTTCCACGCGCTCATGGACCACTCGCTCGCCACGGGCGCGGTGTTCGCCGGCCCGCCGTTCGCGCTCTACCCGGAGATGCCGGCCGAGGAGGTCTACTTCCTCGTCGGCATGCCGGTGGCGCCCGGCGCCGTGGCGGGCGAAGGCGTCGCGCTCGAGGTGGTGCCGGCCTGCGAGGCGGCCACGCTGATGCACCGCGGCTCGTACGAGTCGATGGAGTCGTCCTGGCGGCAGCTCATGGCGTGGCTCGGCACGAGCGGGCGCACGCCGAGCGGCCCGATGCGTGAGGTCTACCTCAACGACCCCGACGAGGTCGCCGAGGCGGACCTGCTCACCCAGCTCGTGGTCCCGCTGGCCTGAGCCCCCGCCCCGCCCCGGCTCGGCCCGCCCCGGCCCGGCCCGCCCTTTCCCGCCGAACGCGGGCGATGTCGGTCGGGGCGTCTACCGTGTCGCCAACCACACCCTGGGAGCGCACGGATGGACATCGACGACCTCGAGGACGCTCGGGAGCATCACGCCGGCTGGCGGCTGCTCCGAGCCGTGCACGCCCCGATGATCATCGGGTTGCTCGACGCCGTGTTCACCGGCCGCGACGTCCGCCACGTCACCCAGGGCGAGATGCTCGACGCCGTGGCGGACCACCTCGCCGAGCTGCGGGCCCGCGACGGCGAGGACCGGTACGGACGGACGCCCCGCGAGTACCTCGACGAGTGGTCGGACCCGGCCAAGGGATACCTGCGCAAGTTCTACGTCGACGGGTCGGACGAGCCGGTCTACGACCTCACCTCCGGAACGGAGGCCGCTCTGACCTGGGTCGACGGGTTGCAGAACCGGTCCTTCGTCGCGGCCGGGTCCCGGCTGCGGACGATCGTCGAGCTCCTGCGAGCCCTGGCCCGCGGCGCCGACGCCGACCCCGCAGCCAGGATCGCCGACCTGCGGCGCCGTCGAGCCGAGATCGACGCCGAGATCGCCCGCGTCGAGGCGGGCGAGGTGCCCGTCCTCCCGGCCGCCGCGGTGCGCGAGCGGTACGTGGAGCTCGCCCAGCTCGCGCGGGACGTCCTCGGCGACTTCCGCGCGGTCGAGGACAACTTCCGTTCGCTCGACCGGCAGGTACGGGAGCGGATCGCGCTGTGGGACGGCACCAAGGCGGACCTGCTCGAGGAGGTCTTCGCCGACCGGAACGACATCACGTCGTCCGACCAGGGTCAGAGCTTCCAGTCGTTCTGGGACTACCTCATGTCCTCCTCGACCCGAGAGGAGGTGAGCACGCTGCTCGACGAGATCACGTCGCTGCCCGAGGTGGCGACCGAGGTCCAGCGGTCGGACCTGAGGGAGACGTACCGAGACTGGCTGCCGGCGGTCACGCAGACCCAGCGCACGGTCCGGCTGCTCTCGGCGCAGCTGCGACGCCTCCTCGACGAGTCCGTGTTCCTCGAGGACCGCCGGATCACGGCCCTGGCCCGCAGCGTCGAGGCGCACGCGCTCGCGCTGCGAGAGACGCCTCCGGCCGGTGAGATCGTCACGATCGCCGCCACCAGCGCTGAGGTCCGCCTGCCGTTCGAGCGCCCCCTGTACAGCCCGCCCGAGCGGTCGGCGGTGGACTCGGCGCCCACGCCGGCGGACGACCCTGTGGACGTGACCGCGCTGCTCGAGATCGCCGCGGTGGACCGCGACGTGCTTCGCGCCCGCGTCGCCGCGTCCCTGGCGGATCGGCCGCAGGTCTCGCTCGGCCAGGTGGTCGAAGAGCACCCGCTCGAGCATGGGCTCGCCGAGCTCGTCGCCTACCTGACGCTCGGGGACGACCCGCACGCCGCGCTCGTGGACGAGTCGGCGCGCGAGGAGATCGCGTGGAGCCCGGAACCGGGCACGACCCGGTCGGCCGACGTCCCCCGCGTCCTGTTCCTCCCCCCGACCCCGAAGGAGCGCGCATGACGGACAGCACGCCGACGACGGCGCTCGCCGGCGCCGGCCCCGACCCGCTCCCCGTCGCCGTGACGGCCCTGCTCAAGGGCGTGATCTACGCCGACGACGCCGCGCGCTGGCAGGCCGTCACCGGCGCTGCGTCCCAGGTCCGGGACTACGTCGCCGTGCTCGGGCTGGACCTCTTCCTCGACGAGACCGAGGGCTACGCCTTCCTGCGCTCCAAGCCGGACGAGGAGCTCGTCGCGGACCTGCCGCGGCTCGTCCCGAGGAGGGCGCTCACCTTCCAGGTCTCCCTGCTCCTCGCCCTGCTGCGGCGCCGCCTCGCCGAGTTCGACGCGACGTCCATGGAGACGCGGCTCGTGCTGAGCCGCGACCAGCTCGTCGCGATGCTGCAGGTGTTCCAGCCGCCGTCGAGCAACGAGGCCCGCCTGGTGGACCAGGCCGCGGCCACCATCAAGAAGGTGGTCGACCTGGGGTTCCTGCGTCGGCTGCGCGGCGAGGACGAGCAGTACGAGGTGATGCGGATCCTGCGGGCCTTCGTGGACGCCCAGTGGCTGGGCGAGCTGGACACCCACCTGGCGGCCTACCACGCGTCGTTGGAGGAGCGGTGACGTCACGCACCTGGGAGCCGGAGGGCCTCGACGAGCTGCTGCTCGACCAGGACCCGGGTCTCGCCGGGTTCCGGCTCGAGCGGCTCGAGCTGTTCAACTGGGGCACGTTCGACCGTTCGGTCACGGTGCTGCCGTTGGGCGGTCGCACGTCGTTGCTCACCGGGGACATCGGCTCCGGGAAGTCGACGGTCGTCGACGCGATCACCACCCTGCTGCTGCCGGCGCAGGCCATCACGTTCAACCGAGCAGCGGGCGCGGAGGGCAAGGAGCGCACCCTGCGCAGCTACGTCCAGGGCCACTACCGGACGTCCCGGACCGAGTCCGGTGAGTCCACGAGACCGGTCGCGCTGCGCCCGGCGGGCACGTACACCGTGATCCTGGCGGTGTTCCGCAACCGGGGGCTGGGGGCGACGGTCACTCTGGCCCAGGTGCTGTGGCAGTCGCGCGACACCGGCCAGCCGAACCGCTTCTACGCCGTCGCGGGCCGGGACATGACGATCGAAGCGGATCTTGCCGGCTTCGGCAGCGACGTGCTCGACCTCAAGCGGCGCCTGCGCCGCGCGGGGGTCGAGGTCTTCGACGCGTTCGGGGCCTACGCCGGGACGTTCCGACGGCTCCTCGGCATCACCGGCGAGCAGGCGCTCAACCTCTTCTACCAGACCGTCTCGATGAAGTCGGTCGGCAACCTCACGCAGTTCGTGCGGGAGCACATGCTGGACCGCGCCGCGGTGGCGGACCAGATCCGCGACCTCATCCACCACTTCGACGACCTCGATCGCGCGCACTCCGCCGTGCAGACCGCCAAGGCGCAGATCGCGGCGCTCACGCCGCTGTGCGACGAGGCCCGCCGGCACGCGGGGCTCTCCACGCAGGCGACCCGTGAGCGGGAGGTCCGCGACGCCCTCGGCCCCTGGTTCGTCGAGGCCAGGCGTCGCCTGTGGACGGAGCACCTCGAGTCGCTGCGCACCGCGCTGACCGCCGCCCGGCACACGCGGGTCCGGCTGGACGAGGACCTGCACGGGGCTCAGCAGGACGAGGCCGACGCCCGCGCGGCGCTCGCGGGGAACGGCGGCAACGAGCTCGACCGGCTGGACGAGGAGGCCCGGCGGCTCGAGGCGGAGCTCGCCGAGCGCCGCTCCAAGGCCCGGACGTTCGCCGACCTCCTCTCGGCGCTGGACCTCGCGCCGGTGGCCGACGTCGACGACTTCGTCGCCCGGCGCGGCGAGATCGAGCGCCTCGAGTCCGACGGCGCCGCACACGTCGCCGAGCTCGACACCCGACGGACCGACCTCGAGGTCGCGGTCCGCGACACGGAGAAGGAGGAGCGGACCCTCCGCCAGGAGATCACGAGCCTGCGGGCGCGGACCACCCTCATCCCCTCGGAGCACCTGGCCCTGCGCCGGCACCTGTGCTCCGAGCTGCAGCTGCCGGTGACGGACCTGCCGTTCGTGGGCGAGCTCCTCACGGTCAAGGACGCGGAGCGGGCCTGGGAGGGTGCGATCGAGCGGACGCTGCGATCGTTCGCCCTCTCGCTCGTGGTGCCCGAGGAGCACTACGCCCGGGTCAGCGACTGGGTGGACCGCACCCACCTGGGTGCGCGCCTGGTCTACCTGCGCGTCGGCACCGAGGCGCGGCCGCCCACGGGGACGCCCGCCCGGGACTCACTGGTGACGAAGGTCCACGTGAAGCCGGGCGCCGCCGCCGGGCGCTGGCTGGAGCGACGCCTGCTCGAACGCTTCGACCTCCCGTGCTGCACCGACCTGGCGGAGTTCCGCCGCCTCCCCCGCGCCCTCTCGATCCACGGCCAGATCAAGGGGTCGCAGGAGCGGCACGAGAAGGACGACCGCTTCCGCCTCGACGACCGCTCCCGCTACGTGCTCGGCTGGGACAACCAGGCGAAGATCACGGCCCTGGTCGCCCGGGCGGACGCCGTGGCGCAGGAGGCGCAGCGCACGCGCGCCGAGCGGGACGCGGTCGCCGGCCGGCTGGGCGCCCTGGCCCGGCGGTCGAACGCCGTCGCGCAGGCGCTGCTGTTCACCGACTTCGCGGAGATCGACGCCCGGCGGGTGGCCGTTCGTCTCGACGACGTCCGACGGCGCCGCGCCGAGCTCGAGGCCGCCTCGGACGTCCTGCGCGACCTCGCCGAACGCCTCGAGGTGGCCCGCGCCCGAGGGCGCGAGGCGCAGGCGGCGCGGGACGCCGTCGTCGGCCGGGTCGGGGAGCTCGAGGGCGCCGTCGTCGTGGCCGAGACGCTCCTCGCCGACCTGGGCCCCCCGCCCGAGGCGGAGCCGCCCGCGTTCGCGACCATCGCTGCCCGGCTGGCGGCCGACGGCGTCGAGGTGACCCGCCGGAACGCGGACGCCCGGGAACGGGAGCAGCGCGAGCGGCTCACGGACGCCATCGACGTGCTCGACCACCGGGTCAAGCGGTCCGGGGAGAAGGTCGTGGCGCTGATGTCCGACTTCCGGTCCACCTACCCCGAGCAGACCACGGAGATGGACTCCTCGCTGGAGGCGGCCGGGGAGTACGAGGCGTTCCTCGGACGCCTCGTCTCGGACGACCTTCCCCGCTTCGAGACCCGCTTCAAGCACATGCTCAACGAGAACACGATCAACGAGGTGGTGCGGCTCGCGGCCCAGCTCGACCGGCAGCGGGAGGACATCCGGCGCCGGATCGACCAGATCAACTCCTCGCTCCACGGCATGGACTACAACCCCGGGCGGTTCATCCGGCTCGAGGTCGAGCCGACCACCGACGCCGACGTCCGCGAGTTCCGCCAGGACCTGCGCGACTGCACGGCCGGGAGCACGACGGGCGACCGCTCGGAGCAGTACTCCGAGGAGCGCTTCCACCGCGTCGCGGCGCTCGTCGCGCGCTTCCGGGGCCGGGAGGGACGCACGGACCTCGACCGACGCTGGACCGAACGGGTGACGGACGTGCGGACCTGGTTCCGGTTCTCGGCGTCGGAGCGCTGGCGGGAGACCGACGACGAGCACGAGCACTACACCGACTCGGGCGGGAAGTCTGGCGGCCAGAAGGAGAAGCTCGCCTACACGATCCTCGGCGCGTCGCTCGCCTACCAGTTCGGGCTGGAACCGGGGGTGACGCGTTCGCGCACGTTCCGGTTCGTGGTGATCGACGAGGCGTTCGGGCGCGGGTCGGACGAGTCGGCGCGCTACGGCCTCGAGCTGTTCTCGCGCCTCGACCTGCAGCTCCTCGTGGTGACGCCGCTCCAGAAGATCCACGTCATCGAGCCGTACGTGCACGCCGTGGGGTACGTCGCGAACCCGACGGAGACGCGCTCGCTGCTGCGCACGATGACGATCAGCGAGTACCGGGAGCTGCGGGACGCCGCACGTTCGGACGGCGCCCGGTGACCCGCGGCTCCTCCCGCCCGGCCCGCGGATGGCCGCCCCGATGACGGCCGCCGACGGCGCCGTGAGCCGCGCCCGGGCGTCGACGCCCACGTGGACCACCCCCGCCGTCGTCGCGGCCCGGATCGCGGCTTCACTGGACTCCGGCGCCCTCCTGCGGGAGCCCGTCGACGCGCCCTCCCGGTTCCCGTGGCGCCTCCCGCTGCGTGGACCGGGCGCGCGTGACCTGCTCGAGGACCTGCCTCGCGTGCGCGAGTGGGTAGGCGCCTGGGAGCGCGCGGCCACCGGGCCGGGTCTCGCCCTGGAGTGGAAGCC
>JBDIAU010000106.1:0-6580 GCA_039812565.1 Beutenbergiaceae bacterium | reverse complement strand
CTCATCCGCCCCAGGCGCTGACGCCCGAGGGCGACGGCGAGCCGCCGCGTCACGAGAGCGTTGATGAGCAGGGCGGTCGTCACCGCGACGAGCGTCGCCCCGACCACCATGAGGAACACGGCCCACAGCCGCAGCCAGGACGCCTGGTCGCGGAAGTAGAAGTCGCCGAAGCCGACCGTGCCGATGGTCTCGATCGTGAAGTAGACGGCGTCGAGCGGCGTCATGCCGGACCCGTCCGCCTTGACGTAGCCGACGAGCAGCGTCGCCACCGACCCGACGGCCAGCAGGCCGAGCAGGGACAGGGCGACGGCGAGCGGTCGGTCGACGACGCCCCGCGCGACGGCGACCGCGTCGCGCACGCGGTCCCGCCGCCGTGACCGTTCGGCGCGCGGCGCCGTCGTCGTCAGCCGCAGGCCGAGCTCGTCGAGGTCGGACGGCGCACCGAGCAACGTCACGAGGTCCCCACGGTCGACGTGGTGGTCCCGCCCGGGGCAGGCGACGACGTCGTCCCCCGACGCGGGCACGACGGCGACCGGTGCCAGGTCGCCCCAGTGCGCGCGGATCGGCCCCGGCACCTCGACGAGCGTCGTCGCCGTCAGGAAGTGCTCACCGCCCAGCTCGAGGGGGTGCGACAGCCGCGACGTCACGACCTCGACGAAGGCCGGCCCGGCGAGCGCGGCGACGTCGAGCACGGCGCCGGGGGCCACGATGTCCGCGAGCGCCCGCCCGACCGCGGGGTTGCGCATGTGGACGACGAGCCGCAGGCGGCGGTCGAGCTCGCGCACGAGCAGCGCCGTCTCGAGGTTCGCGACGTCGTCCTCCCCCACGCAGATGACGCCCGCGGCCGTCGCCACGGAGGCGAGCGAGAGCGCCTGGACGCTGCGGGGGTCCGCCTCGACGACGGGCACGCCCCACGCGGCGAAGGTCGCGGCGACGTGCGCGTCGATGTCGACGCCGACCGCCGCGACCCGTTCGCCCGCCGCCACGAGCTGCTCGACGACCCGGTAGCCGACGCCGCGGACGCCGCACACCACGACGTGGTCGCGCCACGCCGCGGGGAGGTCCATCGGCCGATCGTGCCGGGAGCGGGTGTCGGGCGTGTTAACGCCCGACACCCTCACCAGCTCGACTTGGTGATCCCCGGGAGCTCGCCGCGCAGGGCCATCGCCCGGAACCGCACCCGGGACAGGCCGACCGCCCGCAGGTGGCCTCGCGGCCGACCGTCGACCAGGTCACGGTTGCGCAGCCGGGTCCGGCTGGCGTCGCGCGGCTGAGCCTGGAGCTCGCGGAGCGCGGCGGCGCGCGCGTCGGCGTCGGTCCGGGGCGAGGAGATGATCGCCTTGAGCTCGGCGCGCCGCTCGGCGTACCGGGCGACCACCTCGCGTCGCTGCTGGTCGCGGGCGATCTTGCTGGCCTTCGCCATCACCGCTCCTCTCGGAAGTCGACGTGCCGGCGGATCACCGGGTCGTACTTGCGCAGCACCACGCGCTCGGGGTCGTTGCGCCGGTTCTTGCGGGTCACGTAGGTGAACCCGGTGCCGGCGGTGGACCGGAGCTTGATGATCGGCCGCAGCTCGTCGCGTCGCGCCATCAGACCTTCTCCCCTCGCGCACGGATGTCGCGGACGACGGTCTCGATCCCGCGCTTGTCGATCGTCTTGAGGCCGCGCGCGCTCACGGCGAGCGTGACGAAGCGGTTCTCGCTCGGCAGCCAGAAGCGCTTCTTCTGGACGTTGACGCCGAACCGGCGCTTGGTGCGGACGTGGGAGTGGGAGATGGCGTGACCGAAGCCGGGCACGGCTCCGGTCACCTGACAGGTGCGGGACATGGATCCTCCCCGGCGCGCGCCGGTCGTAGTTGAGAACGATTGTCGGTCGCGTTAGTGTGCCACGTCATGCGCACCCCAGCCACCCTGCCCGTGACGGTCGTGAGCGGCGTCGACGCCCCGCTCGCCCGCGACGTCGCCCGCGGACTCCTGCGCTCGGCACCCTCGGGCGCGCTCGTCACCCACAACCTGGACCAGGTCGGTCTCGGGCTCGTCGCCCGGACCGTCGAACGCTCCGACGGCGACGTCGAGCCGGCCATCGTCGAGCTCGCCCACGGCTGCCTCTCGTGCACGCTGCGCCTCGACGTGCTGCCCACCCTCGTCCGGCTCGCCCAGGACGGGCGCACCGAGCACGCCGTCCTCCTCCTGCCGCCGATCGTCGAGCCGGTCGGCTTCGTCGAGGCCTTCTACGGCGTCCTGCTCTCCCCCGACGGCCTGACCGCGGCGCGCACCTGCCACCTCGAGCGCATCGTCACGGTGGTCGACGGCGAGCGCCTCGTCGAGCGCCTCGAGGAGGACGAGCCCCTCGCCGACCTCGAGCTCGGCGCCGCCTTCGAGGACGACCGCACCCTCGCGCAGCTCCTCGCCCGGCAGGCCGAGACCGCCGACGTCGTCGTCGCACCGCACGCCGACGCCACGGCCCTCACCGTGCTCCAGGCCCTCAACCCGGGCGCCGTCGTCGGCCGGCACCTGCCCGAGCTCCCCGCACCCGGGCGTCGCCGCCTCGACCTCGACCACGTCCTCGACAAGGCCGACACCTCCCTCGTGCCGGCCGGTTCCGCCCGCTGCGAGGCTTCGGGTGCGTGGCACCTCGTGTGGCGGGCGCGACGGCCGCTGCACCCGGCCCGCCTCAACGACGCGCTGCCGTCCGTCGTCGGGCGGGCGCTGCGCGCCCGAGGCAGCGTCTGGCTCGCGAGCCGGCCGGACGCCCGGGTCGGCTGGGAGTCCGCAGGTCCCCGCGTGCTCCTCGGCGAGGCCGGGCGGTGGATCGCCGACGGCGGTGCGGCGGCCTGGTCCGCCGCCGAGCCCTCGCACCGGGCCCGGGCCCAGCTCGACTGGGACCCGACCTACGCCGACCGCTACCAGGAGCTCGCCCTCACCGGCGCGGGCGACCTGCCCGAGGACCTCCTCGCCCTGCTCGACTCATGCCTGCTGGACGAGCACGAGCTCGCGGCCGGGCCGTTCGGGCCCCCGCTGCTCCATGACCCCCTCGCCGACGTCTTCGCCCCTGACGACGACGGCACCGACGCCCGCCAGGAGGCCTCGTGAAGTCCGACATCCACCCCGCCTACGGCCCGGTCGTGTTCCGCGACCCCGCCGCCGGGGTCGCCTTCCTCACGCGCTCGACGGCGCGCACCGCCACGACCCTCCTCTGGGAGGACGGCCAGGAGTACCCGGTGGTCGACGTCGACATCTCGGCGGCGAGCCACCCGTGGTGGACCGGCACCGCGCGGGTCCAGGACACCGAGGGCCGGGTCGCGGCGTTCCACCGACGCTACGGGGGTGCCCGGTGAAGGTGCGCGCCTCGCTCCGGTCCCTCGCGCGCAAAGACGGCGCCGTCGTCGTCCGCCGCCGCGGGAAGATCTACGTGATCAACAAGCGGAACCCCCGCTGGAAGGGCCGACAGGGCTGACCCCGACGACGGGTCGAACCGTCCACCGGGCCGGACCTTCCCCACGAGCGGCGTGAGACGCCCCCGGTCGCGACGCCCCGCGCGTAGCGTCGACGTGGTCGCATCCGGGGCCCGCCGACGGCGGGAAGCACGGGTACGACCCCAGGCCGAGGAGGCGCGATGACCCCCGTCCCGAGCACCCGCCCGCTCATCCTCGCGGTGGACGCGGACCGCGCCGCGCTCGACCGTGAGGTCGGCGTCCTGCAGCGCCGCTTCGGCGCGGACTTCCACGTCCGGGGCGAGCGGACGGTCGCCGCCGCGAGCGCCGTGCTCGACGACGCCGCCGACCACGGCGACCCGGTCGCGCTCGTCCTCGCAGCCCGCCACCTGCCCGACGGCGCCGGCGCGCAGCTCCTGCAGACCGTCCGCACGCAGCACCCGGACGCCCGCCGGGCGCTGCTGATCCGCTGGGGCGGCTGGGCCGACGCCGAGACCGCCGCCGACGTGCGCCGCGCCATGGCGCTCGGCGACATCGACTACTACGTCGTCAAGCCGTGGCGCAGCCCGGACGAGCCGTTCGTCCGCACCGTCGCCGAGTACGTCCACGAGTGGAGCCGCGGCCGCGGCGACGGCCCCGCGCCGATCACCGTGGTCGCCGACCCGTGGTCGACGCAGGCCCACGAGATCCGCAGCCTCCTCGCCCGCAGCGGCGTCCCCCACGCGACCGCGCTGCCGGAGTCCGAGGAAGGGCTGGCCGTCCTGCGGGACGCGGGCCTCGACGGCGAGGTGAGCGGCGGCGTCGTCGTCGCCATGCCGGCGATCGGCGGGCGCGTCCTCGTCGACCCGACGCCCGCGGACGTCGCCGCCGCGTGGGGCGTGACGACGGCGCTCGAGGACCGCGACGTCGACCTCGTCGTCGTCGGCGCCGGGCCGGCGGGGCTGGCCTCCGCCGTCTACGGCGCGTCCGAGGGCCTGAGCACGCTCGTCGTCGAACGGGAGACGCTCGGCGGGCAGGCGTCCACCTCCTCCCTCATCCGCAACTACCTCGGGTTCGCGCGCGGCATCAGCGGCGCCGACCTGACGCAGCGGGCCTACCAGCAGGCCTGGGTCTTCGGTGCCCGCGTCCTGATGCTCGCCGAGGTCGACCGGCTGCGCACCGCCGGGGACCGGCACCTGCTCGACGTCGCCGGGCTCGGCGAGGTCTCCGCCCGCGCCGTCGTCCTCGCCCAAGGCGTGACCTGGCGCCGGCTCGGCGTGCCCGCGCTCGAGGCCCTCACCGGGCGCGGCGTCTTCTACGGCGGCACCGCCGCCGACGCCCGCGCCCTCGCGGGGATGCACGCCGTCGTCGTCGGCGGGGCGAACTCGGCGGGGCAGGCGGCGCTGCACCTCGCCCGGTACGCGGCGAGCACCACCCTGGTCATGCGGGAGTCCCGCCTCGACGAGATGATGTCCTCCTACCTCGTCGAGCAGGTGGCCGCGAACCCGGCGATCGAGGTGCGGACGTCGACGCACGTCGTCGCCGGCGCGGGGGACGCGCGGCTGCGCTCCCTGGTCCTCGAGCACGCGGTCACCGGCGAGCGCCACGAGGTCCCGGCGGACGGGCTGTTCATCATGATCGGCGCCGTGCCGAAGACCGACTGGCTGCCGTCCACGATCGTGCGGGACCCGGGCGGGTACGTCGTGACCGGGCAGGACCTCCTCGAGGAGCAGCACCTGCGGGTCTGGCCGCTGGAGCGTCGGCCCCAGCCCTACGAGACGGCGCTGCCCGGCGTCTTCGCCGTCGGCGACGTGCGCAGCGGGTCCCTCAAGCGGGTGGCGTCCGCCGTCGGCGAGGGGTCCGTCGTCGTCTCCCAGGTGCTGCGCCACCTCGCGGGGCACTGAGCCGACCGGCGCCGAGGCTCCCGCGAGTCGCGACGCCGATCCCGGGCGGGCCCGCGGGGCCGGTGCGAGGCTGGCCCCATGGACCTCGCGCGACCCCTCGCCCCTGAGCCCTACTCCCTCCTCCCCCAGGTCCCCTCCTTCACGCTGGCCAGCGACGACATCCGGGACGGCGTCCCGCTCGACGACGCGTACGTGCTCGACGGCGGGAACACGTCGCCGCACCTGCGGTGGTCGGGCTTCCCCCGCACCACGCGGTCCTTCCTGCTCACCTGCTTCGACCCCGACGCCCCGACCCCGGCCGGCTACTGGCACTGGGCCGTCATCGACCTCGACGCGTCGACCACCGAGCTGGAGCGCGGCGCCGGCGAGAGCGACCTCACCCTCCCCGGCGCCGCCTGCCACCTGCGCACCGACGGCGGTGCGCACGCCTACGAGGGCGCCGCGCCACCTCCGGGGGACCGGGCGCACCGGTACGTCTTCGCCGTGCACGCGCTCGACGTCGACGTCCTGGGCGCGGAGCCGGACGACGGCCCGACGAAGGCCTCGTTCCTCGCCGTCTTCCACACCGTCGCCCGGGCGACCCTCACCCCCACCTACCAGCGCTAGGAGGAGTCCCCCGCCGCGGACCCGGCCGCGGCGGGACAGCTGCAAGATCAGCCCCGCAGGGATGAAACGGCCCCACCGGTCATCCTGCTGTCGGTGGTGTGCGTCTCCAGCCCCTGATCTGCACACACTCGCGCAGCGCCCGCCCCCGGGGTGCCCCTGGAGCCGGAGACGTGAGCAGGATCACGCACGCAGCCTGCAAGAACGGCGGGATCTGACGCGTCACCCGGATGCTGTAAGCGCTGACAGGTCTCTAGTGTGGACGAGTTCGCGCACGGGCAGGTGCCGAAGAAAGGACCTCACTCCATGACCACGCCAACGACGGCGCAAGCCGTCGTCTCCGTCACCCTGACGGCGCCTCTGACAGGCGTCCTCGTCCCCATCGAGACAGTCCCCGACCCCGTCTTCGCCGAGAAGATGGTCGGCGAGGGTGTCTCGATCGACCCGCTGTCGAACCTCCTCGTCGCGCCCTGCGACGGTGAGGTCATCCACCTGCACCCCTCCCACCACGCCCTCACGGTCCGCAACGCCGAGGGCATGGAGGTCCTCCTCCACATCGGCCTCGACACCGTCCACATGAGGGGCGAGGGCTTCGAGCCCAAGGTCAAGGTCGGCGACCAGGTCCGCGTCGGCGACCCGCTGATCTCGTTCGACATCGACA
>JBDIAU010000105.1:0-6620 GCA_039812565.1 Beutenbergiaceae bacterium | reverse complement strand
CGTGCGCCGCGCGGGCCGCAGGTCCGTGAGCAGGTGCAGCAGCGGGTCGTCCGCCGGCAGGATCCCCGTCTCGACGCTGACCATGAGGTCGAGGTCCGTCAGGAGCCCCCACAGCGCGCGGGCGGCCGCGGCGTCGAGCGTGGCCGACTCCCGGACCGTCGCCGTGCCCTCCGGGCTGCCGGAGGTGCCCCAGCGCTCCTTGCGCCGGAACAGCGCGTAGCCCCGCGGCTCGTCCCCCGCCCACACCGTGGCCAGGCGCAGCGGCTCCCCGCCGTCGCGCCAGGCCGGGAAGTCGACGACGGCGCGCATCTGCAGCGGGAAGGTGTGCCGTGGCGCCTGCCCGGGCCGCGCGGCCGCGGCGTGGACGCGCTCGACGAGCGCGGTGTGCCGCTCGACGTCGGCCCGCTCGAGCTCGAGGCGCAGGTCACGCCATCCCGGCACGTCGCGGAGGCGGGCTCCCCGCGGGACGGTGAGCCGGGTGCCGTACGCCGCGCACCCGTACCCGAAGCGGCCATAGATGTCGGGCTCCGCGGCGAACAGCACGGAGAGGGCCTCGCCGCGGGCCCGGGTCCGGGCCAGGTGCGCGAGGACCATCGCTCGGGCGAGCCCCCGCCGGCGGTGGTGGGGGAGCACCGCGACCCAGCTGAGCCCCGCGGCGTCGACCCGGCCGCCCGGCACGGGGTACCCGGTGAAGGCGTAGCTGGTGTGCACGGCGACGAGGGGGGCGTCGTCGTCGGTCCCGGCCCGGACGCCGACCGTGCGGCCCGGCTCCAGCGGGTACGGCAGCCCTGCCGCGACGTCGGGCGGGAGCTCGAACGCGAAGGCCCACGAGTCGACCTCGAGGACGGCGGCCTCGTCCTGCGGGCCCAGAACAGCGAGGTGGTACCCGGGCGGCAGGGTGACGTCGGGCAGGGGCGCTCCGGCAGGAGTCGGCTCGGGGGTCATCCCGGCAGTGTCGCCCCCGCGGCGTCGCGACGCGCGGCGAGCCCGCTCCGGACCGTGAGGGCCGCGACGGCGACGTGCAGCGGCACGAGGACGAGGACGAGCAGGGGCAGGCTCTGCAGCACGCCGACCCACACGGCCGCGACGACGGCCGTGCCGACGACGGCGAGGAACGCGCGCAGGTCGCCGCGCCGGGTGGCGCGGGCGGCGACGGACCGGGCCTGGTCGCCGCGGCTGCCCGGGGCGAGGAGGTCCGCGCGCAGGCGCGTCGTCGCGACGACGAACGCGACGCCGCCGGCGAGCAGCCAGCCGACCCCCGCGCACACGGCCGCCGACCACGGCGGCACGTCGAGCGACCGTGCGACCAGCGCGACGGCGAGGGCGGCGACGGGGGTGAGCGCCGCCGTCGCCAGCGCACCGACGGCGAAGCCGGCCGCCGGGGGGAGCGGGCGCTCGCCGCGGGGTCCCTGGGTCAGGCCGACGGCGAGGACGCCGCCCGCCGTGGCGCCGGCCCACGCGAGGGCGCCGCCGAGGACGAGCCCGAGCGCGGCGAGCGGGACGCCCGTGGTGCTCAGCGCCGCGACCGTCGCCCCCGTCGTGCCCGCGAGCACGCCGACCATCGCCGCGGACCAGCGGCCGAGCGCGGCACGCCGGGCGTCGAGCGCAGCGGTGTCGCGGTGGGTGTGCCCGGGGTCGGTCGATCCGCAGTGCTCGCACTCGCTCATGCCGATTCCCTGCCGCCCTGCCCGCCTCGCCCGACCTGCCGACGTCAACGGTCTCAGATGTAGATCGCGGGGTCCACCGCGTCGTAGGCGTCGAGGACCGTCCCGGCCGGCAGGGACCGGACGACGCCCGGCACCCCGACGACGACGGCGCCCGGCGGCACGTCCTTGATGACGACGGCGTTCGCGCCCACCTGGGCGTCGTCACCGACCGTGATCGGGCCGAGGACCTTCGCCCCGGCGCCCACCACCACCCGGTCGCCCAGGGTGGGGTGGCGCTTGCCCTTGCTCATCGAGCGGCCGCCGAGCGTGACGCCGTGGAACAGCACGACGTCGGCCCCCACCTGCGCGGTCTCGCCGATCACGACACCCATGCCGTGGTCGATGAAGAGCCGGCGCCCGATCACGGCCCCCGGGTGGATCTCGATCCCGGTGATGGCCCGCGTGAGCTGCGACAGGAGGCGGGCCGGCAGCTTGAGGCCGGGCCGGGCCCACATCCGGTGCGTCAGCCGGTGGGCCCAGAGGGCGTGCACGCCCGGGTAGGCGAGGGCGACCTCGACCAGGGTGCGCGCCGCCGGGTCACGGCGGCGCGCAGCCTGGAGGTCCTCCCGCACGTGCACGAGGAGGGGGACGTGCTCCGTCACGAGGTGCTCAGTCCAGCAGGTCGGCGTAGAGGATGGTGGACAGGTACCGCTCGCCGAACGAGGGGACGACGACGACGATCGTCTTGCCCGCGTTCTCCGGGCGCTTGGCGACGTCGAGCGCGGCGGCGAGCGCGGCGCCGGAGGAGATGCCGACGAGGAGGCCCTCCTCGCGGGCGGCACGGCGGGCGAAGGCGACCGCGGTGTCCGTGTCGACGTCGATGATCTCGTCGTAGATCGTCGTGTCGAGGATCTCCGGCACGAAGTTCGCGCCGATGCCCTGGATCTTGTGGGGGCCCGGCTGGCCGCCGTTGAGGATGGGCGACTCGGCCGGCTCGACGCCGATGATCTGCACGCCGGGCTTGCGCTCCTTGAGCACCTGGCCGACCCCGGTGATGGTGCCCCCGGTGCCGATGCCGCCGACGAAGATGTCGACCTCGCCGTCGGTGTCGGCCCAGATCTCCTCGGCCGTCGTCTTGCGGTGGATGGCCGGGTTGGCCTCGTTGGCGAACTGACGGGCGAGGACGGCGCCCGGGCGCTCCGCGGCGATCTGCTCGGCGCGGGTGACGGCGCCCTTCATCCCCTCGGCGCCCGGGGTGAGGACCAGCTCGGCGCCGTACGCCCGCAGCAGGGCCCGACGCTCCTTGGACATCGTCTCGGGCATGGTCAGGACCACGTCGTAGCCGCGGGCCGCGCCGACCATGGCGAGGGCGATGCCGGTGTTGCCGCTCGTCGCCTCGACGATGGTGCCGCCGGGCGGCAGCTGCCCGGAGGCCTCGGCGGCGTCGACGATGGAGACGCCGATGCGGTCCTTGACGGAGTTGGCGGGGTTGTAGAACTCGAGCTTCGCGAGGACGGTCGCGCCGCCGTCGGCGTTGAGACGGTTGATCCGCACGAGCGGGGTGTTGCCGATGAGGGCGGTGACGTCGTCGTAGATGCGAGACATGGGGTTCCTCGTCAGGTGGGCCGCCGAGGGCGGCGGCGAGCGGTGGGTGGGGGCAGGGCAGAGGGGGCGAAGCGGACGTGGTACCGCCACGTGGGGCCGGGGGTGAGGAGCGCTGGGCGGGCGGCCGCGGGCCGCGCGAGGGTCCAGCGCTCTACAGACAGGCGCACATCGCGCAGCAGCGCGCGACGGCGTCGGACGAGACGGTCATGGCACGGCAGGACGTGGCAACGAGTGCCTGGTCCATCGCGCGTCCCTCATCTCTCGCCCGCGTGCCGGTCTGCGGCCCGCCCGGGCGTCACGCACGGGGCAGGGGTCGCGCGACGAGGGTAACCGCGGCGTCGTTGACGCGGCAACGTTCGACGCGGGCCGCTCAGCAGATGGTCCGCCGGGCAGGTCGCGGCGGCGCGGGTTCGACCTGAAGGGGGGTGACGTGGCAAGGTATGTCGGACGTTCGTGCGCCCCGGCGGTGACGGACTCCCCCGAGAGGCGAACACACCCTGTAAAGGCGGCAAGCAGTCATGGCAGTGCCCAAGCGGAAGATGTCGCGCAGCAACACGCGCGCCCGGCGCTCGCAGTGGAAGGCCGAGGTCGTCGACCTCGTCCCGGTCCGCGTCCGTGGGCGCTCGGTCACGGTGCCCCGTCGTCTCGCCCGCGCCGTCGAGCGCGGCCTCGTCGAGGTCGACTGAGGCACCCCTCCCGCGGACCGCGAGGCCCGCGGGAGCACCCGGGGTCCCACGGACCCCGACGACAGACAGGCAGAGGGTCGGCCCGGTGGGCCGGCCCTCTCGTCGTCGTGCGCCGGATGCTCTGTGGTGCCGGATGCGCTGTGCGCCGGCTGCTCGCGCGTCACGGGGCGGGGAGGGTCGGCTTGGGGGTCGGAGCGGGTGACGGGAATCGAACCCGCACCATCTGCTTGGAAGGCAGAGGCTCTACCATTGAGCTACACCCGCGCGCCGCTGGGCCGCGCCCGCATAGGGTACCCGGCGGCGGTGCATCCCCAGCCCGCCCCCTCGGGGCCCGGCGCGGCCGGGGCCGGGACGGGATGTGGCGCAGGTTGGTAGCGCGTCCGCTTTGGGAGCGGAAGGTCGTGGGTTCGAATCCCGCCATCCCGACGGCGCCCACCGCGGCGGTGGGCGTAGCATGGCGCGCGTTTGCGTCGCGCGGGTCGCTGCGCCGCCGCGGCCCCGGGCCGTCGGTCGTCGCGTGCCGCCGCAGCCGCCGCCCCCGACCCCCGCACCAGTGGAGAGCATGCCGTGAAGAGCGCCGTCGAGACCCTCGAGCCCACCCGGGTGAAGCTGTCCGTGGAGGTGCCGTACGAGGAGCTCAAGCCGAACCTCGACGCCGCCTACCAGACCATCGCGCAGCAGGTCACCATCCCCGGCTTCCGCAAGGGCAAGGTGCCGCCGCGCATCATCGACCAGCGCGTCGGCCGCGCCGCCGTCATCGAGCAGGCCGTCAACGACGCGCTTCCGGAGCTCTACCGGCGGGCCGTCGCCGAGGCCGAGATCCGGCCGCTCGGCCAGCCCGACGTCGAGGTGACGGGCATCCCCGGCCTCACGGGCCCCGGGGGCGAGCTGACCTTCACCGCCGAGGTGGACGTGCGACCCGAGATCGTGCTGCCGCCGCTGGAGGAGCTCACCGTGACGGTCGACGGCGTCGACGTGACGGACGAGGACGTCCAGGCCCGCCTCGACGCGCTCCGCGAGCGGTTCGGCACCCTCGTCGGCGTCGAGCGGCCGGCGGAGGACGGCGACTTCGTGGTCCTCGACCTGCGCGCCGAGATCGCCGGCGAGGAGATCGACTCGGTCTCCGGCATCAGCTACCAGATCGGCTCCGGCACGATGCTCCCGGGCCTGGACGAGGCTCTCGTCGGGCTCTCGGCGGGCGAGACCAGGACCTTCGCCGCCCCGCTGGCCGGCGGCGAGCACGAGGGTGAGGACGCCTCCATCACCGTGACGCCGTCCGCCGTCAAGCGTCGCGACCTGCCCGAGGCCGACGACGAGTTCGCCGAGCTCGCCAGCGAGTTCGACACGATCGACGAGCTGCGCGAAGACCTGCGGGCGCAGGCGGCCGACGGCAAGCGGGCGCAGCAGGCGGGGCAGGCGCGCGACGCGCTCGTCGCCGCCCTGCACGCCGTCGTCGACTTCCCGACGCCGCAGGGCGTCGTGGACGCCGAGGTCAACCAGCACCTGGAGGGCGAGGGGCGCGGGGAGGACGACGCGCACCGCGAGGAGGTCCGCGCCGAGGCCACCGAGACGCTGCGCAACCAGCTCCTGCTCGACGCGCTCGTCGACGCGCTCGGCGTCTCCGTGCAGCAGGACGAGCTCATCCAGTTCCTGCTGCAGACCTCGCGCCGCTTCGACGTCGACCCGAGCACGTTCATCTCGAACGCCGACAAGGCCGGCCAGATCCCGTTCTACGTCGCCGAGCTCGCCCGGTCGAAGGCCGTCGCGCTCGCGCTGACCAAGGTCACCGTCGTCGACCCGTCGGGGGCGACCGTCGACTTCTCCTCGCTGCTCGCCCCGGTCCCCGCCGCGGACGACCTCCTCGACGACGAGGACGACCTGTTCGACGAGGAGGACGAGCTCCTGGAGGAGGAGCTGCTCGAGGAGGAGCTGCTCGAGGAGGCGTCGGGCGACGTCGTCGAGGTGGAGGTCGACGTCGTCGAGGAGGTCGTCGTGGTCGAGGAGGCCGCGACCGACGAGGCGCCGAAGGCCTGATCGCCCACGTCCGGCCCGGGCGCCCACCAGGGTGCCCGGGCCGCGCCGCACCCCCGCGGGGTGCGCCAACAGCGAAACGCGGCCCGTCGGGGCAGAGGGCCGTCGCTCGCGTTGTTAGGGTCCCTGAACAGAGCGGCGAGGACCGTGACCGGCCGTCCTCGCCCCCACCGGCGGCCCAGCCAGACCAGGAGCGCACTGTGAGCCCGATGACCGACCCGGCCCTCGCGCAGGGCGACAAGACCAACCTCGCCCTGGGCGACCACATCTACAACCGCCTGCTCCGGGAGCGGATCATCTGGCTCGGGTCGGAGGTCCGCGACGAGAACGCCAACGCGATCTGCGCACAGCTCCTGCTGCTCGCCGCGGAGGACCCCGAGAAGGACATCTACCTCTACATCAACTCCCCGGGCGGCTCCGTCACGGCCGGCATGGCGATCTACGACACCATGCAGTTCGTGAAGCCGGACGTCGCCACGGTCGCGATGGGGATGGCGGCCTCGATGGGGCAGTTCCTGCTCTCCTCGGGCGCCAAGGGCAAGCGGTACGCCACGCCCCACACCCGGGTGATGATGCACCAGCCCTCGGGCGGCATCGGCGGCACGGCCACCGACATCCGCATCCACGCGGAGCTCATCCTCCACATGAAGCG
>JBDIAU010000104.1:0-6629 GCA_039812565.1 Beutenbergiaceae bacterium | reverse complement strand
GGAGGCCGGCGGCGAGGCGACCGCCGGTCGCGGCGTCCGTCAGGTCCTCGCGTCCGACTTCTCGCTGGAGCAGGCCATCGGCGGGTGGCGCGGGCTGGTCGAGTCGGTCGCGCCCGGGCTCGTGTTCGTCGTCGTCTACGTCGCGACGCGTGAGCTGACGCCCTCCATCGTGGCGTCCCTCGGCGTCGCCCTCGTGACGACCACGCTGCGGCTCGTCTCTCGCAGCCCGGTGACGCAGGCGGTCAGCGGCCTCGGCGGCGTCGTCATCGGCGTGCTGTGGGCATGGCGCTCGGGGGAGGCGCAGGACTACTTCGCCTGGGGTCTCGTGACGAACGTGGTCTTCGCCGTGGCCGTGCTCGTCTCGATCCTCGTGCGGTGGCCCCTGGTCGGGCTCGTCGTCGGAGCCTTCCGCCAGAGCGGCACCGGCTGGCGCCAGGACCGTGCGGCCATGCGGCGCTACACCGCTGCGACGTGGGTCTGGTTCGCCCTGTTCGCCGCCCGCCTGCTCGTGCAGGTTCCGCTGTACTGGCAGGCCGAGGTCGGCTGGCTCGGCACCGCCCGCCTGGTCATGGGGCTGCCGCTGTGGGCGCTCACTCTGTGGCTGACGTGGGTCCTCGTCCGGGAGCCAGGAGCTCCTGCAGCTCGTCCAGCTCCTCCTCGGTCTGAGCCGACGTGATGAGCAGCAGCTCGTCGCCCGCCTCGAGGGTGTCGTCGGGGCTCGGCGGGATCGGGCGGTCGCCGCGGATGATGGCGGCCAGGACCGTGTCCCCGGGCCAGACCACCTGACCCACGCGCAGGCCGACCACCGGGGAGTCGGCGGGGAGCGTCATCTCGAACATCGAGGCGCCCGACTGGTGGAACGTGAAGATCCGCACCAGGTCGCCGACGGAGACGGCCTCCTCGACGAGCGCCGTCATGATCCGGGGCGTCGAGACCAGGACGTCGACGCCCCACGCCTCGTCGAACAGCCACTCGTTCTTCGGGTTGTTCACGCGGGCGACCACGCGGGGCACCGCGAACTCGGTCTTCGCCAGGAGCGAGATGACCAGGTTCGCCTTGTCGTCCCCGGTCGCGGCGACGACGACGTCGCACTCCTCGACGCCCGCCTTCACCATGGCCGACGGCTCGCACGCGTCGGCCAGGTGCCACTCGGCGTCGGCCACCGAGGCGATCTTCATGGCGGCGGGCTGCCGGTCGAGCAGGGCGACCTCGTGGCCGTGCCCGAGCAGCTCGCGGGCGATGGAGCGGCCGACCGAGCCGGCCCCGGCGATGACGACGCGCATGGTCACTCCCCCTGCACCGGCGCCTGGGCGAGCACCCGCTGCACCGTGGCGATCTCGTCGGTCCGCACCATCACGTGCACCACGTCGTTCTCCTGCAGCACCGCGTCGGGCGAGGGGAGCATCCCGTCGCCGAGCCGGCTGAGGTAGGCCACGCGGGACCCCGTGTCGGACTCGAGCCGCCGCACCGAGTGCCCCACCCAGCGCGGGTCGAGGTCCATCTCGACGAGGCTGATCTTGCCGGACGCGTCTCGGTACTCGCTGGCGGCGCCCAGGGGCAGGATCCGCCGCATGATCTGGTCCGCCGTCCAGCGGACCGTGGCGACGGTCGTGATGCCGAGCCGCTGGTAGACCTCGGCGCGTCGCGGGTCGTAGATGCGCGCGACCACGTTGTCGACGCCGAACGTCTCGCGGACCACCCGGGCGGAGATGATGTTGGAGTTGTCGCCGTTCGAGACCGCCGCGAAGCCGTACGCGTCCTCGATCCCGGCCTGGCGCAGGGAGTCGCGGTCGAAGCCCATCCCGGTGACGCGCTGCCCGTCGAAGTCGGGGGAGAGGCGCCGGAAGGAGTCCGGGTTGTAGTCGATGACGGCCACCGAGTGGCCGAACGACTCCAGCGACTCGGCGACCGTGACGCCCACGCGGCCGCAGCCCATGATGACGAAGTGCACGTCGGGAACGCTACACGCGCCTGAGCACCCAGATCATGCGTCGGAGGCCCGCCGCGAGGTCGTCGCGGCGCTCCGGTGCTCTCGACGCCGCAGCGGCCTAGCATGTGGCCTCGTGCCGGACATCGCTGACGCCGCCAAACGCGTCCTGCTGGGTGCCCCGGTCCGCTCGGAGCGGATGGGTCACACCCTCCTGCCGAAGCGGATCGCGCTCCCGGTGTTCGCGTCGGACGCGCTCTCGTCGGTCGCGTACGCGCCCGACGAGATCATGCTCACCCTCTCGTTGGCCGGCATCGCCGCCTACACGCTCTCGCCCTGGGTCGGGGTCGCCGTCGCCGTCGTCCTGCTCACGGTGGTGGCCTCGTACCGGCAGACGGTGCACGCCTACCCCTCGGGAGGCGGCGACTACGAGGTCGCCACGGTCAACCTCGGGCCGCAGGCCGGCGTCGGGGTCGCCAGCGCCCTGCTCGTCGACTACGTGCTCACCGTGGCGGTCTCGATCTCCTCGGGCGCCCAGTACCTGGCGACGCTCGTCGACCCCGTGCGCGGCCACGAGGCGCAGGTGGCCGTCGCCCTCGTCGTCATCCTGACCCTGCTCAACCTGCGGGGCGTCAAGGAGTCCGGCACCGCCTTCGCCGTGCCCACCTACATCTTCATGGCGTCGATCGGGCTGCTCATCCTCTTCGGGTACGTCCAGGTGCTCACCGGGACGCTGCAGCCGGCTGAGAGCGCGGAGCTCTCCATCGTCGCCGAGCCCGCCTTCGAGGACGGCCTCGTCGGGCTCGCCGGCGCCTTCCTGCTCCTGCGGGCCTTCTCCTCGGGCTGCGCCGCCCTCACCGGCGTCGAGGCGATCTCCAACGGAGTCCCCGCGTTCCAGAAGCCCAAGTCGAAGAACGCCGCGACCACGCTCCTGCTGCTCGGCACGATCGCCGTCGTCATGATCCTCAGCATCCTCACGCTGTCGCAGCGCGCCGGCGTCCACTACGTCGAGTTCCCCCACGAGCAGCTGGTCCTGCCGTCGGGGGAGTTCGTCCCGGAGGACTACGAGCAGGACCCCTCCATCGGGCAGCTCGCCGAGACGGTGTTCCACAACGTCCCGATCCTGTTCGTCATCACGACGGCGGCCACCGGCCTCATCCTCGTCCTCGCCGCCAACACGGCCTTCAACGGGTTCCCCGTCCTGGGCTCGATCCTCGCCCGCGACGGGTTCCTGCCCCGCCAGCTCCACACCCGGGGCGACCGGCTCGCATTCTCCAACGGCATCATCGTCCTGGCCGGCGGCGCGATCATCCTCATCGTCGCCTTCGACGCCCAGGTCACCCGCCTCATCCAGCTGTACATCGTCGGCGTCTTCGTCTCGTTCACGCTCAGCCAGCTGGGCATGATGCGGCACTGGACACGGCACCTGCAGCGCGAGGCGGACCCGGCCGAACGCCGGCACATGCTGCGCTCACGGGCCGTGAACGCGTTCGGCCTCGCCATGACGTCCGCCGTCCTCGTGGTCGTCCTCATCACGAAGTTCACCCGCGGTGCGTGGATCGCGATCCTGCTCATGGCGGCGATCTACCTGATCATGCGCGGCATCCGCGGGCACTACGACCGCGTCGCGCGCGACCTCAAGGTGGCCGACGTGACCGCCGCGCGGGCGCTGCCCTCACGCGTCCACGCGATCGTGCTCGTCTCCAAGGTGCACAAGCCGACGATGCGGGCGCTCGCCTACGCCCGGGCCACCCGCCCCTCGGTGCTCGAGGCGGTGACGGTCGCCGTCGACGAGGACGCGGCCCGGCTGCGCAAGGAGTGGGAGGCGGCCGACATGCCGGTCCCGCTCACGATCCTCGACTCGCCCTTCCGCGAGATCACCCGTCCCGTGCTCGAGTACGTGCGGTCGATCCGCAAGGAGTCGCCCCGGGACCTCGTCGTCGTGTTCGTCCCCGAGTACGTCGTCGGGCACTGGTGGGAGCAGGTCCTGCACAACCAGAGCGCCCTGCGCCTGAAGTCGCGCCTGCGGCTCACGCCCGGCGTCGTCGTCGCCTCCGTGCCCTGGCAGCTCGTCTCGACGGCGGAGCTCGACGAGGCCGCCTCCGGGGCCTACGACACCACCCAGCTCGGCCTGGCCTGGCGTGGCGACTGACCCGGCGGCGGCGCTCCCGCACGAGGCCCCTGTGGACGCCGACCCCGGCCCGGGCGCCCTCGTCGAGCTCCGCGTCGGCCAGCCGGCGCACGGCGGCCACTGCGTGGCGCGCCTGGGCAGCCGCGTGGTCTTCGTCCGGCACACCCTGCCCGGGGAGCTCGTGCGGGCGCGGCTCCTCGAGACCGGCTCGGGCCGTCGGTTCTGGCGCGCCGAGGCGGTCGACGTGCTGGAGCCGTCCCCGGACCGCGTGCCGAGCGTCTGGCCCGCGGCCGGGCCCGGAGGGGTCGGCGGGGGCGAGCTCGCCCACGTCGCGCTCCCGGCGCAGCGACGCTGGAAGGCCCAGGTGGTCGCGGAGGTGCTCGCCCGGATCGGCGGCATCGAGCGCGACGTCGTGGTGGCGGAGGCTCCCGGCGACGACGCCCGCGACGGGCTCGGCTGGCGCACGCGCGTCGTGCTCACGGCGGACGCGCGCGGCCGGGCGGGCATGCACCGGTACCGCTCCCGCGACGTCGTGCCCCTGACGTCGATGCCGCTGGCCGCCCCCGCCATCGCGGACCTCGGCCTGTTCTCCCGGCGCTGGCCGGCCGGCGCCCGCATCGAGGCGGTGGCGCCGTCGGCCGACGACCGTCCGCTCGTGCTCGTCGACGGCGAGCCCCTGCGCGGGGAGCGGCGCTCGGTGCGCGAGCGGGTCGTCGTCGACGGCGCGACCTACTCCTACCGGGTCTCCGGGTCCGGCTTCTGGCAGGTCCACGACCGCGCGCCGGCCGTGCTCGTCGGGGAGGTCCTGGCGGCCTCCGGCGTCGGGCCGGGGGACCACGTCCTCGAGCTCTACGCCGGCGCCGGGCTGCTCACGCTGCCCCTGGCCGATCGCGTCGGCTCGACGGGCGCCGTCGACGCCGTCGAGGGCGACGACCGAGGCGTCCGCTCGGCGAGGCGCAACGTCCACGGCGTCCCCCAGGTGCGCGTCCACCACGGCGACGTCGCCGAGACGCTCGCCTCCCTGCCCCCGCGGGCCGACGAGGTCGTCGTCCTCGACCCGCCCCGCACCGGGGCCGGGGTCGAGACCACCGCGGCGCTGCTCGCCCGGCGGCCGGCCCGGGTGGTCTACGTCGCGTGCGACCCGGCGGCGCTCGCCCGCGACCTGCGGGTCGCCACCGGGCACGGCTACGCGCTCACCGCGCTGCACGCCGTCGACCTCTTCCCCCACACCCACCACGTCGAGTGCGTGGCGGTCGTGGAGCCCGCGTGAGCGCCCCCGACCGGACGGCGGAGGTCGCCGGGGCGGGGGAGCCGCTGCGCGGGCTGACCGCGGCCGAGGTCGCGCGGCGCGTCGCCGACGGCCGGGTCAACACGGCCGCGGACAGCAGCTCGCGCAGCCTGGCGAGCATCCTGCGCGCCAACGTCTTCACCCTGTTCAACGGCATCCTCAGCGTCGGCTTCGTGCTCGTGCTCATCTCCGGCGACTGGCAGGACGCGGCGTTCGGCGTCGTCCTCCTCGTCAACACCGCGATCGGCGTGGTCAGCGAGTACCGCGCCAAGCGGACGCTCGACCGGCTGGCGATCCTCCACGCGGAGGGCGCCACGGTGGTCCGCGACGGGCTCGAGACGGAGATCCGGCTGGAGGAGATCGTCGAGGACGACGTGCTGCTCCTGGCGACCGGGGACCAGATCCCCGCGGACGCCGTCGTGCTCGCCGCGGTCGGCCTGGAGGTCGACGAGTCCCTGCTCACGGGCGAGTCCGAGGAGGTGCGCAAGCGACCCGGCGACGAGGTGCTGTCCGGCTCCGCCGTCGTCGCCGGCTCGGCGACCGTGCGTGTGACGCGCGTCGGAGCGGAGGGCTACGCCAACCGCCTCACCGCCGCCGCCCGACGCTACAGCCTCGTCACCTCGGAGCTGCGCGGGGGCATCAACCGGGTGCTCGTCGCGGTCTCCTGGATCATCGTCCCCGTCACGCTGCTGCTGTTCTGGAGCCAGATCCGCAGCCGTGGCGGCTGGACGCAGGCCCTCGCCGACGGGACGTGGCGGGAGGCGGTCGTGTTCGCCGTCGCCGGGGTCGTCGGGATGATCCCCGAAGGGCTCGTCCTGCTCACGTCGATCAACTTCGCGCTCGCCGCGGCGCTGCTCGCGCGCGTGAAGGTGCTGGTCCAGGAGCTTCCGGCGGTGGAGGTCCTGGCCCGCGTCGACGTCCTGTGCCTCGACAAGACCGGCACCCTCACCGACGGCACGATCGTCCTCGACCGCATCGAGACCGTCGCCGACGCCGCGGGCCTCGGCGGCGCGCTCGCGGCCTTCGCGCAGGACCGGGACGCGAACGCGACCGCTGCCGCGCTGGTCACCGGCGTCCCCGACGGCGTCGCCGCGCCGACCGTGCTGGCGGCGGTGCCCTTCTCCTCGGCCCGCAAGTGGAGCGCGCTGCGCACGGTCGACGGCTGCTGGGTGCTCGGCGCCCCCGACGTCGTCCTCACCGGCCGGGACGACGACGCCGCCCGCGACGCACTCGCGCGGGTCCGCGCCGCCGCGGACGAGGGGTTCCGCGTGCTGGTCCTCGCC
>JBDIAU010000103.1:0-6675 GCA_039812565.1 Beutenbergiaceae bacterium | reverse complement strand
GTGCGGACGCCCTGGCCCAGCTCCTCGGGGCGGACCTGGCCGGCCGCCGCGTCATCGCCGAGAAGATGCGTGAGATCGAGCACTCCGCCGACGAGGCGACGCACGCGATCATGCAGCAGCTGAACAAGACGTTCGTGACCCCGTTCGACCGGGACGACATCTACGCGCTGGCCTCCTCCCTCGACGACTGCATGGACTACATGGAGGAGGCGGCCGACCTCATCACGCTCTACCGGATCGAGAACCTGCCGGCGGGCGTGACCGACCAGATCCACGTGCTCCAGCGGGCCGCCGAGCTCACCGCCGAGGCGATGCCGCGGCTGCGCTCGCTGGGCGACCTCGGCGAGTACTGGGTCGAGGTCAACCGGCTCGAGAACCACGCCGACCGCACCTACCGGCGCCTGGTGGCCGACCTCTTCGCGAATGAGCAGGACGCGATCCACCTCATGAAGCTCAAGGACGTGGTCGACACCCTCGAGCGCGGCGCCGACGCGTTCGAGAAGGTCGCCAACACGGTCGAGACGATCGCCCTCAAGGAGTCCTGACCTCGTGGAGATCGCCATCTTGGCGGTCGTGGTCATCGTGATCGCGCTCGCCTTCGACTACACGAACGGCTTCCACGACGCGGCGAACGCCATCGCCACGTCGGTGTCCACCCGGGCGCTGACACCCCGCACCGCCCTGCTCATGGCCGCCGTGATGAACATGGTGGGCGCGCTGCTCGGCACGTCCGTCGCGACCACGATCGGCAGCGGCATCATCACGCCGCCGCCGGGCGTCGAGGGCATCATCGTCATCCTGGCGGGCCTGGCCGGCGCGATCGTCTGGAACCTCTTCACCTGGTGGAAGGGGTTGCCGTCGTCGTCGTCGCACGCCCTCATCGGCGGTCTCACGGGGGCCGGCCTCGCCTCCGCGACCGAGGTCCACTGGGAGGTCATCCTCGACAAGGTCGTCATCCCGATGATCGTCTCGCCGATCGTCGGCTTCACGCTCGCCTACCTGCTCATGGTCGGTGTGCTGTGGGCGTTCCAGCATGCCCGGCCGGCCTCGACGTACCGGCGCTTCCGCGGCGCGCAGACCGTCTCGGCGGCGGCGATGGCGCTCGGCCACGGCCTGCAGGACGCGCAGAAGACGATGGGCGTCATCGTCCTCGTCCTCGTCGCCGCCGGCTGGCACACCGGGCCGTCGATCCCGCTGTGGGTCAAGCTCTCGGCCGCGACCGCGATCTCGCTCGGCACGTACGCGGGCGGGTGGCGCATCATGCGCACCCTCGGCCGCAAGGTGATCGAGCTCGACCCGGCCCGCGGCTTCGTCGCCGAGACCGTCGCGTCGAGCGTCCTCTACACCGCGGCCTTCGCCTTCGCCGCGCCCATCTCCACGACGCAGACCATCACCTCCGCGATCATGGGCGTCGGCGCCACGCGGCGCCTGTCCGCCGTCCGCTGGGGCGTCGCCGGCAACATCGCCTGGGCCTGGCTGTTCACCCTCCCCGCCTCGGCGCTCGTGGCCGCCGCGGTGTTCCTGGTCATCAACCCGTTCCTCGAATAGGAACGCACGTCGGCTAGCCTCGGGCTCGCAGGACAGCGAGGAGAGGAGGGCGGGGATGACCCGTCCACGCCGTGTGGTGGCCGTGGGCGCCGTCGTGGTGCTCAGCTCCGCCGGGCTCGCGGGGTGCGGCTCACGGACCGTCCTGGAGCTCGACGTCGGCGACTGCCTGCGCTCGTCGGACCTGCGCGCGGAGGCGGCAGTCCAGGTGGCGGTCGACTGCAGCGAGCCGCACGACGCCGAGATCTACGCGGCGACCGAGATGCCCGACGGCGAGTACCCCGGCATCGAGGCGATCCGCGCCGCGGCGGACGACTTCTGCCTGCCGCGCTTCGAGGACTTCGTCGGGCTCCCCTACCTGGCCTCCGAGCTCGACGTCTACCCGCTGCTGCCCAGCGAGGACGGCTGGACCACGGCGGGCGACCGAGAGATCCTCTGCGTCGTCGTGGCGCCGCAGGACGTCACGGGCACGCTCGAGGGCTCCGCGCGCTGAGGGGTCGCGGCCCGCGCCGACGGCGCCCACGGGGTCCGACCCGGACGCCGCGAGGGCGGCCCGGCCGGAGCCGGACCGCCCTCGTCGTCAGGGCCCGCGCCGGTCAGCCGAAGCGACCGGAGATGTAGTCCTCGGTGGCCTTCTGCGACGGCGAGGAGAAGATCGCCGAGGTGTCTCCGACCTCCACGAGCCGGCCCGGCTTGCCGGTGCCCTCGATGTTGAAGAACGCCGTCCGGTCGCTCACCCGCGCCGCCTGCTGCATGTTGTGGGTGACGATGACGATCGTGTAGTTGCTCTTGAGCTCCTCGATGAGGTCCTCGATCGCCAAGGTGGAGATGGGGTCGAGCGCCGAGCACGGCTCGTCCATGAGGACCACCTGCGGCTTCACCGCGATCGCCCGCGCGATGCACAGGCGCTGCTGCTGGCCGCCGGACAGCGACGAGCCGGGGCGGTCGAGCCGGTCCTTGACCTCGTTCCAGAGGTTCGCGCCGCGCAGGGACTCCTCGACGATGCCGGCGGCGTCCGACTTGGACAGCCGACGGTTGTTGAGCCGCATCCCGGCGAGCACGTTCTCGGCGATGCTCATGGTCGGGAACGGGTTGGGCCGCTGGAAGACCATCCCGACCAGGCCGCGGACCTCGACCGGGTCGACGTCCGGGGCGTACAGGTCGATCCCGTCCATGACGACCTTGCCCTCGACGCGGCCGCCGGGGATCACCTCGTGCATCCGGTTCAGGGTCCGCAGGAAGGTCGACTTGCCGCAGCCGGACGGGCCGATGAACGCGGTGACCGACTTCGGCTCCATCGTGAGCGTGACGTCGGCCACGGCCCGGAAGCTGCCGTAGAAGACGTTGAGGTCGCTGACCTCGATGCGCTTGGACACTGGATTCCTCACTGTGCCGGTGCTCGGCTGGGCGAGCGCCGCGGCGGGGACGGGCCCTACGGGGCGACCTTCGGGGCGAAGATGCGGCTCACGAGCCGCGCGACGAGGTTGAGCAGCATGACGATGACGATCAGCACGAGCGCGGCGGCCCACGCCCGCTGGATCCCCACGCCACCCTGCGAGTACTCACGGTAGGCGTACACCGGGAGCGTGGTCATCCGGCCGTCCCAGACGTCCGTGTTCACCTGCGCGATGTACCCGACCGTGATGAGCAGCGGCGCGGTCTCGCCGATCACGCGGGCGACGGCGAGCATGACGCCGGTGACGATGCCGGCGATGGCCGTCCGAAGGACGACCTTGACGATGACGAGCCACTTCGGCACGCCGAGGGCGAGCGCCGCCTCCCGGAGCTCGTTGGGGACGAGGCGCAGCATCTCCTCGACCGAGCGCACCACGACGGGCGTCATGAGCAGTGCCAGGGCCACCGCACCCATGATCCCGGCCCGGTACGCGGGCCCGAAGAGGAGGGTGAAGAGCGAGAAGGCGAAGAGTCCGGCGACGATCGAGGGGATGCCCGTCATCACGTCGACGAAGAACGTGATGCCGCGCGCGAGCGCGCCGCGGCCGTACTCCACCAGATAGACCGCCGTGAGGATGCCGACCGGCACCGAGAACAGCGCCGCCCAGAAGGTGATGAGCAGCGTGCCGAGGACAGCGTGGTAGACGCCGCCCTCCTCGCTGTCGCCGTAGATGCCCTGCATGTCCGTGGTGAGGAACTCCCACGAGATCCAGCTCAGGCCGTTGGCGAGCACCGTCCACACCAGGGAGACGAGCGGGACCATCGCGAGGACGAACGCGGCCGTCACCAGGGTGGTGGCGAAGCGGTTGGTCGCGGGCCGGCGGCCCTCGACCCCCCAGGAGATCGCGAGCGTCGCGACCGTGTAGACCGCCGCACCGAGCAGGGCGACGCCGACGACCCCGACGCTGCCGGTGATCGCGAGGACGCCCGCGGCGAGCCCGAGCGAGGCGACGAGCGTCGCCCACGGGAACCAGCGCGGGAGCGTGCGGCGGCTGTGCAGCGAGAGGCCGCGCTCCGCCGTCGTCGTGGTCATCAGTTGGCTCCCGAGAAGTCCTTGCGGCGCGCGACGATCCAGCGCGCCAGCATGTTGACCGCGAGGGTGATCGCGAAGAGCACCAGGCCCGTGGCGATGAGCACGTTGACGGCCAGGCCGCTGGCCTCGGGGAACTTCGAGGCGATGTTGGCGGCGATCGTCTGGTGCTGGCCGGGCTGGAGGAGGAAGAAGGAGTAGAGGAACCCGGGCGAGAGGATCATCAGGACGGCCATCGTCTCGCCGAGCGCCCGGCCGAGGCCGAGCATCGCGGCGGAGATGACGCCCGAGCGGCCGAACGGCAGGACCGCCATCCGGACCATCTCCCACCGGGTGGCCCCGAGGGCCAGGGCGGCCTCCTCGTGCAGGCGCGGGGTCTGCAGGAACACCTCGCGGGAGACCGCGGTGACGATCGGCAGGATCATCACGCCGAGCACGACGGCGGCGGCGAGGATGTTCCGGGCCGGCGGCTGGTAGCCCGCGAAGAGCGGGATGAAGCCGAGCGCGCTCGTCAGCCACTGGAAGAACGGGTCGAGCAGCGGCTGCAGCCACAGCGCGCCCCAGAGGCCGTAGATGACGCTGGGGATCGCGGCGAGGAGGTCGACGACGTAGCCGAGCCCCTGCGCCAGGCGGCGCGGCGCGTAGTGCGAGATGAACAGTGCGATCCCGACGGCCACCGGGACGGCGATCGCGAGCGCCAGGATCGAGACGAGGATCGTCCCGAAGATGAGGGGGCCGGTGTAGGCGAGGAGCGAGTCCGCGTCGAACCAGCCGATCTTGTCGAGCTCCTCCGGCGTGGCGACGATCGCCGGCCAGGCCTCGATGAGAAGGAAGACGGCGACGGCGGCCAGGGTGACGAGGATGCCGATGCCGGAGGCCAGGGAGAGGCCGTAGAAGGTGCGGCCGGAGCGCCGGCGGCGCCCACCCGTGCTGGTCACGGGGGGCGCCGCCTGCGCCCGTTCGGCTTCACGCGCTGGTGAGGTCACTGCCACGGTCACTTTCGTCCATCGCGGGTGAGCGGTGCGGTCGGTGCTGGCCGGGCGAGAGTCGCCCCACCGGCGCGTGCGTGGATCAGCCGGCGCTGATCTGGTCGATGACCGCCTGGACCTTGGCCTTCAGATCGGCGGAGATCGGGGCAGAGCCGGCGACGGCGGGCTCGGCCGCGCGGGCCTGACCCTCCTCGCTGGCCACGTACGTCAGGAAGGCCTGGACGTTCGCGGCGTCCGCGGCGTCGTCGTAGGTCACGCAAGCCAGCGAGTAGGAGACCAGCACCAGCGGGTAGGTGCCCGCCGCGGTGGTGGTCCGGTCGATGTCGACGACCAGCTGGGTGTCGGTCGCGCCCTCCGCGGCCGGCGAGGCGTCGACGACGGCGGCCGCAGCCTCCGCCGAGTACGGCACGTACTCCTCGCCCACCTTGAGCGCGACGGTCCCGAGCTCCCCCGCGCGGGAGGCGTCGGCGTAGCCGATCGCGCCCTCCGCCGCGGTGACGACGTCCACGACGCCCTGCGTCCCCTGGCCGGACTGGCCGCCGCTGATCGGCCACTCGCCGTCGGCCTCGTAGGTCCAGGCGCCGTTCGAGGCGTCCTCGAGGTACTCGGTGAAGTTCTTCGTCGTGCCCGAGTCGTCGGAGCGGTGCACCGGCGTGACGGCGAGGTCGGGGAACTCGACGCCGGGGTTCTCGGCGGCGATCGCCGGGTCGGTCCAGCTGGTGATCTCGCCGTTGAACATCTTGGCGATCGTCTCGGCGGAGAGCTGGACGTGCGGCACGTCCACGCTCGGGAGGTTGTAGATCACCGCGATCGGGCTGATGTAGAGCGGCAGCTCGGCGACGTCGCCGCCGGTGCAGCGCTCCTGCGCCGCGCCGAGCTCCTCCTCGGAGAGGGCCGCGTCCGAGCCGGCGAACTGCACGGCGCCGGAGATGAACTGCTCGCGGCCGCCGCCGGAGCCCACCGCGTCGTAGCTCATGGCGACGTCCGGGTAGGTGTCGTTGAAGCCGGCGATCCAGCCCCTGACGGCGGCCTCCTGGGCCGTCGAACCGGCGCCGGCGAGGGAGCCGCTCAGCGACTCGGAGCCGCCGGTCGCGTCGCCCGTCGCGTCGCCGTCGCTCGAGCCGCCGCACGCGGCGAGGACGAGGCTCATCGCGCCGAGCGCGGCGACGCCTACGGCCGCACGGGTACCTGCTCGCTTCACTGTCGTTGTCCCATCTGAGATGACGAGTGGTGACGTGGAGTTCCACGCTCGTCCTCGACGGTAGGGACGGACGTTGACCGGCCGGACCCCGCAGGGTGAACGGAAGGTGAACGAGGGACGTCCGCTGGGTGCCGTGACGTGCGTCTCCTTGCCGCCTCCGCGCGGCCGTTCGTCCCTGTCGCGCGGCGCCCGGCCACCGCCAGGGTGAGGGGAGGGCACCGGGGCGACGCACAGGAGGCGAGCATGCGCACTCTCGACGTCGACGCGGTCGACCGGCACGCCGTCGACCTCGGGGAGTCGTGGGCGGTCGACCACGCCGCGCGCCTCCTCAGGCTCGTGGGCCGGATCGACGACGGCCTGACCTACGACCACGAGGTCCTCACCTGGGCCGCGCACCTGCACGACTGGGGCGCGTTCGCCGCCTACCGGCGCGACGGCGTCGACCACGCCACCCG
>JBDIAU010000102.1:0-6713 GCA_039812565.1 Beutenbergiaceae bacterium | reverse complement strand
GCGTCGTACGACGCCCGGACCTGCCACACCTCGCACTCCAGGCCCATGAGCGCGCACGCCATGGACAGCGAGGCGCCCCACTGGCCGGCGCCCGTCTCGGTGGTCAGCCGGGTGATGCCCTCGACGGCGTTGTAGTACGCCTGCGCGACCGCGGTGTTCGGCTTGTGGGAGCCGGCGGGGCTGACGCCCTCGTACTTGTAGTAGATCCGCGCCGGCGTGCCGAGCGCCCGCTCGAGGCGGGCCGCCCGGATGAGCGGAGACGGCCGCCACATCGCGTAGATCTCTCGCACGGCCTGCGGGATCTCGACGTACCGGTCGGTCGAGACCTCCTGGAGGATCAGCGCCATCGGGAACAGCGGCGCCAGGTCCTGCGGGCCGAGCGGCTCCATCGTGCCCGGGTGCAGGGCCGGCGGCACGGGCTCGGGAAGGTCGGCGCTGAGGTTGTACCAGTGCGTCGGCACGCCCGCGGGCACCTCGATGCCGAGCGGCTGCCGACCCGGCGCCGCAGTGGGGGTGGTCTCGGTGCTGGGGCTCGCCATCGGGTCCTCTCTCGGTTCGGCTGGGCGGAGGTCGCGCCGGCCGCGCCGTCCGCCCGTGGCGTGCGGCCGTCGCGAGCGTATCGGCGCCGTCCCACGCACTGGCAGGACCTTGCCCCCGGCGACGCGCCGAGACGGGCGGATGCCCAGGAAGAGCCCGTACCGTGTCGCCCGTCGTCCCGCACCGCCCTCGGAGGTCCCATGTCCCGCCCCCGCACCCACCGGATCGCCGCCGTCGCCGTCCTGGCCGGAGCCGCCCTCGCCCTGGCCGGCTGCGGCTCGGGCGGCTCGGGGTCCGACGCCACGACGTCGCCCTCCCCCACGGCCTCCACGGACGCGACCGTCGCCTGGGCCGACTCGGTGTGCACCGAGCTCACCGGCGTGCGGACGGCCATCGGCGCCGTCGGCGACGGCCTGGCCGTCAACCCGCTCGGCGGGAACGCGCTGGAGGAGGCCCGGCAGCAGATCACCGCCAACCTGCAGGACGTCCAGACCGCGGTCGACGACCTCAAGGCCGCCATCGCCGCCGCGCCCGACGGCGAGGGGGCGCAGGAGGTCAAGTCGGCCTTCGAGTCCGCGATGTCCGACCTGGAGTCCGCGCAGCAGGAGGCGTCGCAGCAGGCCCAGGAGGCCGCCTCGGCGCAGTCCGTCCAGGAGTTCGTCTCCGCGGCCGCCGGCGCCGTCGGCTCGGCCCGCACGGCGGCCTCGGCCGTCGGCGAGCTCTACTCGACGGCGACGGGTCAGGCCTCGGCGGCGAGCGCCGAGGTCCGGGCGGCGTTCGACAGCGCCCCCGCCTGCCAGGCGCTCAACGGCTGAGCGCCGCGCGCGCGAGGCTACCCGGCTGACGCCCTGCCCCGGGCGGGGCGTCAGCCGGCCTCGTGCGCCTCACGCAGGGCCGCGTACGAGCCCGGCACCCCGACGAGCGACACCAGCCCGCCGGCGGCGAGCAGGCCCGCGCAGACGAGCGACGCCGTCCGGTAGGCGGGCTCGAGGGTCGCCGGGTCGAGGAACGTGCTGCCCAGCCCGGCCACCAGCGGCAGCACCGCGATCGCCATGAGGCCGGCGGCGCGCGCCACCGCGGTGCTGACGCCGCTCGCGATCCCGGCGAACCGGTCGGCGACGGCGGCCAGGACGGTCGACGTCAAGGGCGCCACCGTGGTCACCAGCCCGAGGCCGAACAGGAGCACGCCGGGCAGCACGTCGGCGACGTACGACGGCTCCGGTCCGACGCCGGCGAGCAGCACGGCGCCGGCCGCGGCGGTGAGGGGCCCGGCCGTCATCGGGATCCGCGGCCCGACCCGCTCCGCCACCCGGCCGGCGAGCGGGGAGAAGGCGATGAGCAGGAGCGTCACGGGTAGCGTCGCGAGCCCGGCGGCGAGGGCGGTGTAGCCGCCGACCACCTGCAGCTGGACGACGAGGAAGAACATCAGGCCGCTCAGCGCCCCGTACACGAGCAGCGTGGCGAGGTTCGTGGCGCTGAACGCCCGCACCCGGAAGAGGTGCAGCGGGAGCATCGGCGCCGGGCTGCGCCGCTCGGCCAGGACGAACGCGACGAGCCCGCCGAGGCCGAGCACCAGGGCGCCGACCACGGCAGGGTCCGTGCCGCCGCGCTCCGGCCACGCCGTGAAGCCGTAGGTCAGCCCCGCGAGGCCGACGGCGCTCAGCGCGGCGCCGGCGACGTCGAGGTGCCGGGCGGCGTCGGGGTCCGCGGACTCGGGGACGTGCCGCCGGGCCACGAGCACGACGACGACGGCGAGCGGCAGGTTGATCAGGAACACCCATCGCCAGGAGGCGACGGCTAGGAGCCAGCCGCCGACGAACGGCGCCAGCGCCGGCGCGACGCTGCTCAGGCCTGCCCAGATGCCGATCGCCCGCGGCCGCTCGTCCCGCCGGAACGACGCCTGGACCAGGGCCAGCGAGCCCGGCGTGAGCAGGGCGGCGCCGACGCCCTGCAGCGCGCGGGCCGCGACGAGCCACCCCGCGCCCGGCGCGAGCGCGCAGGCGAGCGAGCCGACGGCGAACCAGACGACCCCCAGCAGGAAGACCCGCCGGCGCCCGAAGCGGTCCCCCAGGGACCCGCCGAGCAGCAGGAACGCCGCGAGGGTGAGGGTGTAGGCGTTGACCGCCCACTGCAGGGCGGCCGCGTCGGCGTCGAGGTCGCGGCCGATCGCCGGGACGGCCACCGTCACGATGGTCGCGTCCACGAACGCCAGGCCGGAGCCGAGGATCGTCGCCAGCAGGACCCGTCGCCCGGCGGGCTCGGAGACGCGCAGCTCGGCCGCCATCCCCCCAGTGTCCGCCGGTTGAGATCCGTTGACGAGGCGGGCCGACAGGCCCAGGCTGGCCCAGCCGAACCCGGCACCCCGCTCGGCGAGGGACGGAGGTGCGCATGGCCGGACTCGCCGACGAGCTCCTGGCCGCCGTGCTGCGGTACGCCCAGGACCGCCTCGAGGACCTCCGCGACCAGGCGCTCGGCGAGCTCGAGCCGTTCCTCCAGGCGCTCGGCGTCCCGGCGGCACCCCTGACGCCGGCGCAGGCGGACGAGGTGCGCGGCCACCTCACCGCCGCCCGAGCCGCGCTCGAGACCCTCCCGGGCCACGTCGCGGACCTGCGGATCCTCCAGGCGCTCGACGCCGTCGCCACCGTGCTCAGCCGCACCCAGGCCGCCCTCGACGTCGTCACGGCAGCCGTGCCCGGCGCCCGGGACCTCACCGCCCTGCTGCGCGGCGTCCTGCCGGCGGGCCCCACGAGCGGGCTCGCCCGGCAGCTGGGGCTGCCGAGCGTGGCACCCGAGGGGTTGAGCGTGACCGGTGGCGCGGTGGTCCTGACGCTCCCGGCGGGCGCCGGCACCACCCTGCGCGAGGGCCCGGCGACCCTCACCATCGGCAGCAGCGAGCTCACCGTGCGGCTGCGGATCGACGGCGGCACGCCCCGCCTGGCCGTGACGTTCGCCGCGCGCCGCACGGAGATCGGCGTCGCGGGCGCCGCCGTCTCGACGCTGCTCGGCGGCGCGGGCGCCGGTGTGGTCGCCGACCTCGTGATCGGCGTCGACACGGACCACGGCCTCACCGCCGGGGGCGGCGTCGCCAAGCGGGTCACGCTCCCGCCGATCCCGTCGCCGACGCGCGCCGTCGACGTGCGCGGCATCGGTCTCGAGGTGCCCGACCCCGCCGACGCCGCCCGGGCCGCGGCCGCGAACGCCGTCGACCTCCTCGCCTCGCTCGCCGGGTCCCTCGCGGGCGGCGTCGACTACGTGCTCGACGGCGCGGGCGTGCGGCTCGTCGTCGACCCGGCCCGGCTGCGCGCCGGGGAGAGCCCCATCCGGCCGGAGGTCCGGCCGCCGTCCGGCATCGGCCTGGCGATCGACGCCGGACCCGTGAGCGGCGGCGGCTACCTCACCCACCGCACCCGCGGGGACGTCGAGGAGTTCGGCGGCGCCCTCGAGCTGTCGCTCGGCCCGATCGGGGTGTCCGCGATCGGGCTGCTCACGCTCGGCGGGGAGACCGGGTTCTCGCTCGTCGTGCTCATGTCGGTGCGATTCACCCCGCCGATCGACCTCACCTTCGGGTTCACGCTCAACGCCGTCGGCGGCCTGCTCGGCATCCAGCGGGTCCTCGACACGGACGCGCTGCGCGGACAGCTGCGCAACCACGCGATCGACCACCTGCTGTTCCCCGAGGACCCGGTGGCCGCCGCCCCCGCGATCCTGGAGACCCTCGGCACGGTCTTCCCCGCCCGCAGCGGCGGCTTCGTGATCGGTCCGATGATCCAGATCGGCTGGGGCCGGCCGATCAGCTTCGTGACGGCGTCCGTCGGCCTCGTGCTGTCCTTCCCGGACCCGACCGTCGTGATCCTCGGCCAGCTCCGGGTGCGGCTGCCCGCACCCGAGCTGCCGATCGTCGACATCAAGGCCGACCTCTACGGCGAGTTCTCGAGCGAGCGCGTCCTCGTGCTCGTCATGCTCTCGGACTCCCGGATCGCACTGTTCGCCGTCGAGGGGGACATCGGGATCCTCCTGCGGTTCGGCTCCGACCCCGAGTTCGCCATCTCCGCCGGCGGCTTCCACCCGCGGTTCACCCCGCCGCACGAGCTCGCCGGGATGCGGCGCATCGCCATCGACCTCTCGCCGCCCGCGCTCCTGCGCCTGCGCGCCGAGGCGTACTTCGCGCTGACCTCGAACTCGCTGCAGCTGGGCTGCCGGGTGGAGCTGTCCGCCGAGATCGGCCCGGTCGGCGCGCACGGCTTCCTCCAGTTCGACGCCCTGGTCCGGTTCTCCCCGTTCTCCTTCGAGATCGACCTCGGCGCGGGCGTCTCGATCCGGTTCGCGGGCATGACCATCGCCGGGATCGAGCTCCACCTGCACCTCTCGGGCCCGGCGCCGTGGCGCGCGCACGGGACCGCGACCTTCGAGATCCTCTGGTGGGAGATCGACGTCGAGGTCGGCCCGCTGGAGTGGGGCGACGGCGCCAACCCGCCCCCGGAGCCTGTCCACGCGCGCCGCGTCGCCTGCGCGGCGCTCAGCGAGCGCGGCGCGTGGGTGGCGTCCCTCCCCCGTGGCGGCGACCGGCTCGTCGCGCTCCGCGACGACCCCGCGGACGCCACCCTCCTGCTGGTCCACCCGCTCGGTCAGCTGGCGGTGAGCCAGTCCGCCGTCCCGCTGCAGACCCGGATCGTCCGGATCGGCGCGAACCCCGTCCCGCCCGAGGAGCAGGAGGTCCGGCTCGGCGTGCCGCAGGTGAACGGCGTCGACGCGAGCGCCTTCTCGCGGGTGGACGAGCTGTTCTCCGCCGGCCAGTACCTCGACCTCACCGACGACCAGCGACTCTCCCGGCCCGCCTTCGAGCCGATGCCCGCCGGGATGCAGATCAACGCGCCGGGCGGGGCCCTGTTCGGCGCCGGCGAGGAGGCGCAGCTGATGTACGAGACGTTCCGCACCGACCTCGAGCCCGGCCTGCCGCGGCTGCGCGGGGAGGCGTGGTGGGCCTCCGGGACGCACGCCCTCGTCGTCGGCGCGACGGCCACGGGCCGCAGCGCGCTGCGGGAGGCGGACCGCTACCGCGTCGACCCCGACCCCCTCACCCTCGCGGACCCGGCGCTCGGCGTCGTCACCGGCACCGGCTCGCTCGTGGCCGCGGCCGCCGACGCGCTCACCTACACCCACGCGGCGCAGGCGCTCGGCGCCGGCCAGCAGGTCGTCCGGCTCGGCGTGGAGGTGGCGGTCCCGTGATCGACCGCATGGAGCGGCTCGCCGGCTACCGGGCCGACGGCGCCTTCGTCACCCCCGCCGCCGTCACCCCCGAGCAGCTCGTCCTCGAGCGGTACGTGTTCCTGCCCTTCGTCCGCTCCGGGATCGCGGCGACGATCGCCGAGCCCTTCGCCTGGGGGATGCCGGCCCGCGCGACGGTCCGGGTCTCCCTCCAGGTCGACCCGCCGCCGCCGCCCGGCTCCCCGGACCCGACCCACGCGACCCAGACCCTCGTCGTCCGCGGCCCGGGCGACGTCACGGCCATCGACGCCGCCCAGGTGGTGCGCACCTACCCGCCCGCCGGGAAGCACGACCACGACTCCCTCGACCTCGCGCACGTCGAGCTCGACCGGCCGGACCTGCCGTGGCTGTTCACCCCGGCCGCGCCCGACGCCCAGGGCCACCTCATGCCCTGGATCGCGCTCGTCGTCGCCGAACGCTCCCGGGCGACGTGGCAGCCGCCCGCCGTCGCCGGGGGCCTGCCCGTGCTCTCGGTGGCCCGTAGCGAGCTGCCGGAGCCCGACGACCTGTGGGCGTGGGCCCACGCCCAGGTGCTCGGGGCGCGGGAGGACCCGGCCCACCCGGTCGCGGACCGGCTCTCCGAGCGCAACCCGGCGGTCAACGTCGCCCGGCTGCTCAGCCCCCGGCGGCTGGCGCCCGGGACGGCCTACGTGGCGGCCGTCGTGCCCGTCTTCGAGCCCGGCCGGCTCGCCGGCCTCGGCCTGCCCGTGCCGCGCGACGCGCGGCTGGTGCCCGCCTGGTCGACCGCCGGCGACCCGGACGCCCGCGTCGACCTGCCCGCGTATCACGGCTTCGAGTTCGCCACCGGCGAGGCGGGCAACTTCGAGTCGCTCGCGCGGCTGCTCAAGGCGGTCCCCGCGCCGCCCGCCGTCGGCCGCCGCCGCCTGGACGCGGGGCACCCCGGTGAGCCG
>JBDIAU010000101.1:0-6725 GCA_039812565.1 Beutenbergiaceae bacterium | reverse complement strand
CCGGCACCGCGCACCGGGCGCCGTCGTCCACGGCCGTCGGCGTCGCCGTGGGCGTCGCCGGCCGCGACGCAGACCGCCGCACCGGCACCTCACGCCAGCGCGCCGTCAGGGCGTCGATCGTGAGGACGCGCCCGAGCAGCGGCTCGCCCGCGCCGGTGACGAGCTTGACCGCCTCCGTCGCCATGAGGGAGCCGACCTGCCCGCACAACGCCCCGAGCACACCCGCCTCGGCGCACGAGGGCACGTCCCCGGCGGCCGGCGGCTCCGGGAACAGGTCGCGCAGGTCCACGCCCGCACCCTCCGGCGGCCGGGACCAGAACACCGACACCTGCGCGTGGAAGCCGAGCACCGAGGCCCACACCAGGGGGAGGCCGAGCGCGGCGCACGCGTCGCTGACGAGGTAGCGGGTCGGGAAGTTGTCACTGCCGTCGAGCACCACGTCGTACCCGCGCAGGACGTCCCGCGCCGTCGCGGGCGTGAGGTCGACGTCGTGCAGCCGGACCTCGACGGCGGGGTCCAACGCCTGCAGCGCGTCGCGGGCGCTGGTCGTCTTGCGCCGGCCGACGTCGGCGCTCGTGTGCAGGACCTGGCGCTGGAGGTTGCTCACCTCGACGGCGTCCCGGTCGACGACGCCGAGGACGCCCACGCCGGCCGCCGCCAGGTACAGCAGCGCGGGCGAGCCCAGGCCGCCCGCGCCCACCACGCACACGCGGGCCGCCCGCAGGCGACGCTGCCCGACGTCGCCGATCTCCGGCAGGATCGTGTGCCGGGCGAGACGGGCGGCGTCGGCCGCCGTCAGCGGGGGTCCGGGGTCGACGAGCGGTCGCACCGAGGCAGCGTCGCAGGGCCGCCCGGCCCGGGCAACCGTGTCCGTACCCCGGCCGGCTCGCGCAAACTTCTCACACGCACCCGCCCCGGGCGGTGCGGAAGAGGTTCCGGCCGCGTAACGGCTCCGCCACCAGGGGTGAAACACGCCCTGCCTACCGTCGAGGGACCGCACCTGCCCGTGCGTTCCCCATTCCCCACCGGAGGACGACGTGACCACGACCCCCACCACGACGCCGCAGCATGCGGCGGCGCCTGTCGCGCCGGCGGTGCTCCCCGCCGAGGCAGCGGGCCTCGAGCGTCGCCGCGGCCGCTGGCTGCACGGCTGGAACCCGGAGGACCCCGAGCAGTGGTCCGGCGCCGGGCGCCGGATCGCGAACCGCAACCTCGTGCTCTCGATCTTCGCCGAGTTCCTCGGCTTCGCCGTCTGGGCGCTGTGGAGCATCATGGTGCCGCAGCTGAGCGCCGCCGGCTTCGCCCTCACCGTCGACCAGATGTTCTGGCTCGTCGCGCTCCCGATCCTCGTCGGCGCCACGCTGCGCATCCCCTACACGTTCGCGGTCCCGCTCTTCGGCGGCCGGAACTGGACGATCATCTCGGCGCTCCTGCTCCTGCTGCCGATCGGCGGCCTCATCTGGGCGGTCCAGCGCCCCGACCTCGACTTCGGCGTGCTGCTCGGGATCGCCGCCCTCGCGGGTCTCGGCGGCGGCAACTTCGCCTCGTCGATGGCGAACATCTCGTTCTTCTACCCCGAGAAGGAGAAGGGTCGCGCCCTCGGCCTCAACGCGGCGGGCGGCAACATCGGCACCGCGGCCGTCCAGTTCGCGGTCCCGATCGTCATCATCACGGCGACCGGCGTCCAGCTCGAGCGCGCCGGCCTCATGTTCATCCCGCTGATCATCCTGGCCGCGGTGCTGGCCTGGCGGTGGATGGACAACCTCACGACGGCCAAGTCGGACCCGCGGTCCTTCGCCGTCGCGGCCCGCGCGAAGCACACCTGGATCATCTCGTTCATCTACATCGGCACCTTCGGCTCCTTCATCGGGTTCTCCGGGGCCTTCCCGACGCTGCTGAAGAACGAGTTCCCCGGCGTCACCCTCTCCATCGCCTTCGCCGGCGCGCTCGTCGGCTCGCTCGCCCGCCCCGCCGGCGGGGCGCTCGCCGACCGCCTCGGCGGCGCCCGCGTCACCATCGCCGCGTTCGTCGTCATGGCCGCCGGGACCGTCGGCGCCGTGTTCGCCCTCCGGGCCGACTCGTTCCCGCTCTTCCTCGGCTCGTTCCTCGTGCTGTTCGTCGCGACCGGTGCCGGCAACGGCTCGGTGTACCGGATGATCCCCGCGGTCTTCCGCCACACCGCCCGCTCCGGCGAGGAGCTCGCCCGGGCCCGCCGCGCCGCCGCCGGCTGCCTCGGCATCGCCGGGGCGATCGGCGCCGTCGGCGGCTTCCTCATCCCCCGCGGGTTCGCCGCCTCGACGACGGCGACCGGCGGCATCGAGGCGGCGCTGTGGGCGATCGTCGCCCTCTACGCCGTGATGCTCGCGACCACCTGGGCCGTCTACGGCCGTCGCGCCGCCTTCGACGGCGCGACGATCTGACCCTGACGCCCAGCGACACGGACGGGACCACCACCATGACGACCACGGCCACGCACTGCCCGTACTGCGCGCTGCAGTGCGCGATGAGCCTGCGCACGCCGGTCGTGGGCGCGGCGGTCCCGGCCGCGCCGGCGCCGGGGGGATCCGCGCTCCCCCCGGCGCCGGACGTCCCCCTCGACGTCGCGGGCCGGGCGTTCCCCACCAACCGGGGCGGCCTGTGCCAGAAGGGCTGGACCAGCGCGAGCGTCCTCGCCGCACCGGACCGGCTCACCACCCCGCTCCTGCGCGGCGCCGACGGCGAGCTGCACCCCGCCACCTGGGACGAGGCCCTCGACCGCGTCGCGACGCGGGTCCGCGCGACGCAGGCCGCCGCCGGGCCGGGCGCCGTCGCCGTCTTCGGCGGCGGCGGCCTGACGAACGAGAAGGCGTACGCCCTGGGCAAGTTCGCCCGGACCGTGCTGCGCACCCCGTTCATCGACTACAACGGCCGGTTCTGCATGTCGAGCGCCGCCGCCGCCTCGAACCGCGCGTTCGGCGTGGACCGCGGGCTGCCGTTCCCGCTCGAGGACCTCGGCGGCGCGCAGGCCGTCCTCCTCCTCGGCTCCAACCTCTCCGAGACGATGCCGCCGGCGGTGCAGCACCTCGCCGGGGTCCGGGAGGCGGGCGGGCTCGTCGTCGTCGACCCCCGGCGCAGCGCCACCGCCGCGCTCACCGCCGACGGCCAGGGCCTGCACCTCGCCCCCGTCCCCGGCACCGACCTCGTGGTCCTCCTCGCGCTCCTGCACGTCGTGCTCGCCGAAGGCCTCGCCGACGCCGAGTACCTCGCCGCCCGCACCACGGGGCTCGACGACGTCCGCCGCCGCGTCTCCACCTGGTGGCCCGAGCGCGCCGAGGCCGTCTGCGGCGTCCCCGCGACCAGCCTGCGCCAGGCCGCCCGCCTCCTCGCGCACGCGAGCCCCGCCCGCGGCGGGTCCGGCGCGTACGTCCTCACCGGCCGGGGCGTGGAGCAGTCGAGCCAGGGCACGGCGACCGTCTCCGCGGCCATCAACCTCGCCCTCGCGCTCGGCCTGCCGGGCCGGCCCGGCAGCGGCTACGGCGCCGTCACCGGCCAGGGCAACGGCCAGGGCGGCCGCGAGCACGGCCAGAAGTCCGACCAGCTGCCCGGCTACCGGCGGATCGACGACCCGGCGGCCCGGGCGCACGTCGCCGCCGTGTGGGGGGTCGACCCGGCGAGCCTGCCCGGGCCCGGCGTCCCCGCCGTCGAGCTCCTGCACCGGCTCGGCACGCCCGGCGGGCCGCGGGTCCTCTTCGTCCACGGGAGCAACCTGCTCGTCAGCGCGCCCGACGCCGACCGGGTCCGGGAGCGCCTCGAGTCGCTCGACCTGCTCGTGGTGTGCGACGTCGTGCCGTCGGAGACCGCGCGCCTGGCCGACGTCGTCCTCCCGGTCACCCAGTGGGCCGAGGAGGAGGGCACGATGACGTCGCTCGAGGGCCGCGTCATCCGGCGCCGCCGCGCGATCGACCCGCCGCCCGGCGTCCGCTCCGAGCTCGAGGTCCTCGCCGACCTCGCCACCCGCCTCGGCTCGACGGTCCGGTTCGACGTCGACCCCGCCGCCGTGTTCGACGAGCTGGCCCGGGCGAGCGCGGGCGGCGTCGCCGACTACTCCGGCCTCAGCCACGCCCGCCTCGACGCCGAGCCCGACCTCTTCTGGCCGTGCCCGGCCACCCCCGACGGCGCCCCGCCGCACCCCGGGACGCCTCGCCTGTTCGCCGACGGGTTCCCGACGCCGGACGGCCGGGCCCGGATGTTCGCCGTCGACCACCTCGGGCCGCGCGACGACGTCCGCGCCGACGCCCCCCTGTACCTCGTCACCGGCCGCGTCCTGCAGCACTACCAGTCCGGCGCCCAGACGCGCCGCGTCCCGGAGCTGGCGGCCGCCGTGCCGGAGCCGTTCGTCGAGCTGCACCCGCTGCTCGCCGACCGGCTCGGCGTCGAGGACGGCGACGCCGTCCAGGTCACCTCGGCCCGCGGCAGCGTCCGGGCGCCCGCCCGGCTCACGGCCGCCGTCCGTCCCGACACCGTGTTCATGGCGTTCCACTGGGCCGGGGAGGGCGGCGTCAACCGGATCACCAACGACGCCACCGACCCCGTCTCCGGGATGCCCGAGTTCAAGGTCTGCGCGGTGGACGTCCGCCGCGCCGAGCCCGCCGCGGACCGGTCCGGTCCGCCCGAGCCCGTGGAGGTCCGCGCATGAAGGACGACCGCACCCGCGTCGTCGTCGTCGGCTACGGCATGGTCGGGTCCCGCTTCGTCGAGGACCTGCTGGACCGCGACCCGCAGGGCCGCGTCGCCGTGACCGTGCTCGGCGCCGAGGCGTACCAGCCGTACAACCGCGTGCTGCTCTCCGAGCTCGTCGCGGGCGCCGTCGACGTCGCCACCCTCGCCCTCGGCTCCGGGGACCACCCCCGCGCCGTCGTGCACCCGGGGACGTCGGCCGTCGCCGTCGACCGGGCCGGGCGCCTGGTCCTGGCCTCGGACGGGCGGTGGCACCCGTACGACGTGCTCGTCCTGGCCACCGGCTCCTCGGCGCGGATCCTCCCGCTGCCCGGGATGGACCCGATGCCGGCGGGCGTGCACCCCCTGCGCACCCTCGACGACGCCCGGGAGATCGTCGCCGCGACGATGAACGCGCACCGCGCCGTCGTCGTCGGCGGCGGCGTCCTCGGCCTCGAGGTCGCCACCGGCCTGCGCAAGCGCGGGCTGTGCGTCTCGCTCGTCCACGGCGCGCCGCACCTCATGGAGCGGCAGCTCGACGCCGAGGCGGCGGGCGTCGTCGCCGACGGGCTGGAGCGGCTCGGCATCGCCGTGCGGACCGGGACGTTCACGACGCACGTCGAGGTCGACGACGGGCGCGTCACCGGCGTCGGGCTGGGCGACGAGGTGCTCCCCGCCGAGCTCGTCGTCGTCTGCGCCGGCACCGTGGCAGAGGTGCGGCTCGCCCGGGAGTCGGGGCTCGACGTCGAGCGCGGCGTCGTCGTCGGCGAGGACCTCGCGACCCCGGCCGACCCCCGCGTCTTCGCCATCGGCGACTGCGCCCAGCCGCCGGAGGGCGGCACGGGCCTCATCGCGCAGGGCTGGGACCAGGCCCGACGCCTCGCCGTCCTGCTCGCCGCCCGGATCGCCGCGGGCGGGCCGGACGCCGTCCCCGCTCCTGACGCCGACGCCGACGCGTCCCCGCCGCCGCACGCCGCCGGCACCGACCTCGTCCGGCTCAAGGCCCACGGCCTCGACGTCGTCGCCATGGGGGTGTGCGGCCCCGGGCGTCGCGCGCGCGGCCTCCGCGTGGTTCGGCTCACCGACCCCGACGGCGGGCGCCACCTCGAGATGGTGGTCGCCGACGGGCGGCTCGTCGGCGCGACGCTGGTCGGCGCCGGGCCGGTGGGGGCGGACCTCACCGCCGCGTACACCCGCGCGACGCCGCTGCCGGCCGACCCAGCGACGCTGCTGATGCGGCCCGTGGCGGGCCTGGCCACGCCGGCGCCCTCCCCCACGCTCATGCCCGACCGGACCACCGTGTGCCGCTGCAACGGGGTGACGAAGAAGGACGTCGTGACGTGCTGGCGCGGCGGCGCGGACACCGTCGCGGAGGTCGCCCGCGGCACCCGCGCGACCACCGGCTGCGGCGGCTGCACCGACGTCGTCTCGGGCATCCTCGCGTGGCTCGCGACCACGGACCCCGACCGGCGGCGGGCCTCGGTGCCTCCCGGCGCGCCGGCGGACGAGACGGCGGCCGGCGCGGCCCCCGTGCCCGAGGCGGTGCCCGCCACCTGACCCGCGCGTCGTTTCGCCGCCCCGGCCCGGGGTAGGCGTGCGGTGAGGCCGGCGGCGAGCCGGCACCGACGCACGACGAGGAGGCAACGATGACCGGAGCGACCTGGGACCCGTGGAGCTACCGCGGCTCGGCGGAGGAGCGGCTCGGCGACAGCGCGCTCGTGGGCTTCACGGTGCAGACCCTCGACGGGGACGTCGGGAAGGTCGACGCGGAGACGAACGACGTCGGCGCGAGCTACGTGGTGGTCGACACCGGGCCGTGGATCTTCGGGCGCAAGGTCCTGCTGCCCGCCGGCACGATCGAGCGCGTCGACTGGTCCGCGCAGCAGGTCCACGTCGACCTCACGAAGGCGCAGCTCGAGTCCTCGCCGCCGGAGCCGTCGACGGGCTGGTCGGACCCGGACTACCGCGGCGAGGTCGCGACCTACTACGGCACGCTCTACCAGCGCCCGCCCCTGGCCTGACCGCGCCGA
>JBDIAU010000100.1:0-6755 GCA_039812565.1 Beutenbergiaceae bacterium | reverse complement strand
CGCGGTGCCGGATCCGCCGGCCTGACGCCGGGCACCCCGACGCCGGGCACGCTGAGTCCAGGCACCCTGAGTCCGGGCGCGCGGAGCCCGGCTCAGGCGCCGCGCGCGGCGCTCGCGAGGGCCTCGTCGAGGCGCTCGGTCATCGACCGTCGGTCGAGTGCCTCCTCCAGGGCGGCGATCAGCGCCGTGACCGCTCCCCCGAGCTCGTCGTCGAGCGCGGCGACGACGGCGTTCGTGGCCCGCCACTCCGCCTCCATGAGCGGCAGCGCGTCACGCGAACGCTGCGTGAGCGCGACCACCTGGGAGCGGCGATCGGACCCGGGCGCGGTCTCGACGAGGCCCTCGCGGCGCATCGCTGCGACCGTCTGACTCGTCGCCGAGTGGGTCTGGCCCAAGGAGGCGGCGAGGGCGGAGATGGTCTGCGGTCCGTCGTGGGCCAGCCGGATGAGCGGTCTGACGAAGCGCGACCGGACGCCGGCAACGCCGCGGCGGACGTAGAGGTCCTCGATCTCGGCGTCCATCCGGCGCTGGAGGGCGAACAGGCCGTCCCAGCGGGACGGGGAGCGGGTGGGATCCACAGATGTCATAGCACTGTTATAGCAGTGCTGTCATATCTCCGCCAGGCCGGCCGGTCGGCAACAGGCCTGAGCAGGGCGAGGCCGCGGGCCTACCCCGGGGCGCCGGGGAGGCTCATCGTCACCCGGGTCCCGCCGCCCGGGGCGTCGCCGAGCGCGAGCGTTCCGTGAGCCTCCCGGACGGCGTCGGCGGCTATCGCCAGCCCGAGGCCGCTGCCGGGGAGGGCGCGCGCGTCGGCGGCGCGCCAGAAGCGCTCGACGGCGAGCCCCCGGTCCTCGGGACGGATCCCTGGTCCCTGGTCCTCCACGGTCACGGCGCCGCCGGCGAGCCGGACGGCCACCTCCGAGCCGGGCGGCGAGAACTTCAGCGCGTTGTCGAGCACGTTGACGACGGCGCGCTCCACGGCGACGGCGTCGGCGTCGGGCACCACCCACGGGGCCAGCTCGGCCGTGATCCGGTGCCCGTCGGCCCGCAGGCGGGCCCGCTCGACGGCACGGCCCACCACGGCGTCGAGGCGCACGTCCGCCCGGGTCCGCTCCGACTCGCCCCGGGCGAGGACGGTCAGCTCGTCCGCGAGGTGGCTGAGCTCCGCGACCTGCGAGAGCACGTCGGCCAGGAGGTCGTCGCGGACCTCGGGGGCGAGCGGGCGCCCGGCCCGCTCGGAGCGCACGAGCAGCTCGACGTTCGTCCGCAGGCTGGTCAGCGGTGTGCGCAGCTCGTGGCCGGCGTCGGCGACGAGTCGAGCCTGCCGGTCGCGCGAGGCCGCCAGGGCGGTGGTCATCCCGGTGAAGGCGGCCGCGAGCCGGTGGACCTCGTCGTCGGGGTCTCCGGGGCCGCCCGCCGACCCGCCGCGGACGTCGACCCGGACGGCGAGGTCCTGGGTGCGCGCGACGTAGTCCGCGGCATCGGCGAGGTCTCGCAGCGGTCGCAGCCCGTTGCGGGCGATGAGCAGCCCGGCACCGAGGGCGAGGAGCACCCCGGTCGCGCTGACGGCCAGGAACGCGACCTGCACGGTCCGCAGGAGGTCGTTGTCCCGGGCGACGTCGCGCGCGATCCGCACGGTCCACCCGTCGGCGAGCGGGAGGTCGAGCACGAGGACCCGCTGGCCGTCCGCCGTCGTCGCCTGCGGCAGCTCGAACCCGAACACCAGCCGGGCGAGCAGCGGCGGCTCCACCGACGGTCCGATCGCGCGCTCGCGCGTGTCCGTGCACAGGGTGCCGTCCGGACGGACGACGTCGACGAGCACCTCCCCGGCTGGGAAGGACTCCCGGTCGCCCTGGGTGGCGTTCGCGAGCGCGCACAGGTCCTCGCCGCTCGAGGGGACGGTGACCCCGGACGCGACCGCCGCCTCCACCTGCGCGAGGCGGGCCTCGGCGTCGGCGACGACGGCGCGCCCGACGATCGCCCCGACCGTCGCCCCCGCGAGGAGGAGGCAGACGAAGACGGCGAACGCCGTCGCGAGCGCGAGGCGACCGCTGAGCGAGCCGGGGCGCAGGGTCACGTGCGGCCGCGCGCGGGGGGCGGCGTCGTCGGGGCCGGCGCTCGTCACGAGGCTGCCGGCCGGATGACGTACCCGACGCCACGCACGGTGTGGATCAGCCGCGGCAGGCCGCCCTCCTCGGTCTTGCGTCGCAGGTAGCCGATGTACACCTCGAGGGTGTTCGACGTCGGGTCGAAGTCGAACCCCCACACGTCGCGCAGGAGCTGGGCCCGGGAGAGGACCTGGCGGGGGTGGGCGGCGAGGACGGCGAGGAGCTCGTACTCGGTGCGGGTGAGGGTGATCGGCCGGCCCGCCCGTGAGACCTCGCGGCTGCGCAGGTCGACGCGCAGGTCCCCGACGGCGAGCACCTGCCCCGCCTCGTCCGTCGCCAGCGCCCGGCGCACCAGGGCGCGCAGCCGGGCGAGCAGCTCCTCGAGGGCGAACGGTTTGGGGAGGTAGTCGTCCGCGCCGGCGTCCAGCCCCACGACCCGGTCGCCGAGCGTGCCGCGCGCGGTCAGCACGAGGATCGGGACGTCGTCGCCGCGGGCGCGCAGCCGCCGGCAGACCTCGAGGCCGTCGACGCGGGGGAGCCCGAGGTCGAGGACGACGACGTCGGGGCGGTCGCGCGCGACGGCGGCCAGGCCGGCCTCGCCGTCGGCGGCCGTCACCACCTCGTAGCCCTCGAACGTCAGGCTGCGCACGAGGCTGGACCGGACAGCCGGGTCGTCCTCGACCACGAGCACCTTCACGGGCGCCATCCTGCCGCCTCCCCGGCCCGATCCCCCGCCGTCGGCTCAGGCGGTGACGTCGCGCCGGACGAACACCGCGGTGGTCCCGGCGGCGGCCGCGAGCAGGTAGGCGCCCACGGTCGCCGCCGCCGCGGCGGCCGTGACGTCCGCGGTCCCGTTCATCGCCACCGCGGACAGCAGCTGGCCCGGGAGCCAGCGGGCCGCGCCGTCGAGCGTCCCGACGAGGATCGTCTCCACCGGCAGGAGCCAGGCGATCCCGAGGGCGACAGCGAGGACGGGCCCGCGCAGCAGGACACCGAGGACGGCGCCGAAGGTCGCGAAGCCGACGACGGCGGCACCGACCAGGGCGACGGAGCTCAGGGACTCCGCGAGCCCGTCCGCGGTGAACCAGGCCGCGGTGTCGACCCCCTGGCCGCCCGCGAGGGCGACCGCGGTGCCGGCGGAGACGATCGTCGCGACGACGACGGCACCGAGGGTGAACGCGGCCACGGCACCCCACATCCCGCCGAGGAGTCGGGCCCGGCGCGGCTGCCGGATGAGGAGGTTGCGCAGGGTGCCGGTCGTGTACTCGCCGGCGAAGGTCGCGGCGGCGACGCTCAGCGCGATGACGCCGAGCAGGGTGACGGACGCGGTCAGCCCGGCGAGGAGCCCGGACGGCTCGGCGAGCGCCTCGAGCGACGTCGCCCCCGGTCCCGGGGCGCCGGGGGCGGCCGCGAACGACTCCCCGGCGGTGAGGAAGACGAGCGCGGTGACCAGCACGCTGACCAGGGCGATCGCGCCGTAGGTGCCCCCCACGAGGGTCGGGCGGCGCAGCTTGGTCCACAGGGCGAGGACGGTGGCAGGCATGAGGATCTCCGTCGGGTGTCGAGGACGAGGGGTGGGCGAGGCGCCGGCGAGGACGCCGTCGGGTGCGGTCAGCGGACGTCGCCGGTGTCGCTCCCGGTCCGCTCGAAGAAGACCTCCTCGAGCGTCGGGCGGCGGAAGGTCAGGGACGCGAGGACGACGTCGACCGCGTGGGCACGGCGGTTGAGCTCGGCGGCGTGGGCACGAGCGTCGTCGTCGGTGGTGGCGGGGTCGAGGTCGACCGTCACCTCCCCGGTGGCCGGGTCGGTCGCGACGGCGGCCGGCCAGGCCAGGGCCGCGGCGACGTCGGCCACGAGGTCGGCATCGGCGTCGTGCTCCGGACGCAGCACCAGGCGCGGGGTGTGGCTGCGGACGAGGTCGGCCACGGACCCCTGGAACACCAGGGCGCCCTCCCGGATCATCACGAGGTGGTCGCAGACCTGCTCCACCTCCACGAGGAGGTGGCTGGAGACGAACACCGTCATGCCCTCGTCGCGGAAGGACGCGATGAGGTCGCGCATCTGGGCGATGCCGGCCGGGTCCAGGCCGTTGGTCGGCTCGTCGAGGACCAGCAGCCGCGGGGACGGCAGGAGCGCGGCCGCGATGCCGAGGCGCTGCTTCATGCCCAGCGAGTACGTGCGGTACCTGTCCCCGCCGCGCTCCGCGAGGCCGACCCGGGTGAGGACCTCGCCCACGCGGGCGACCGGGATCCGCCCTGCCCGCGCGAGCACGCGCAGGTTGTCCGCGCCGGAGAGCGCCGGGGTGAACGCGGGACCCTCGATCATGGCCCCCACCTCGCCCAGGTAGGCCGACGGGCGGGTCAGGGGGCGGCCCAGCACGGCGCCGTCGCCGGCCGTCGGACGGACCAGGCCGAGGAGCATGCGGATCGTCGTCGTCTTCCCGGCGCCGTTCGGGCCCACGAAGCCCGAGACGACTCCGGCCGGGACGTCGAGGTCGAGAGCCTTCACCACGGTGCGCGGCCCGTACGCCTTGGTCAGTCCGTTCGTCCGCAGCGCGACGGGCGCGGTTCCCGCAGCGGCGGCGGGACGCGACGAGGGGACGAGGTCGGTGATCGCCATCAGAAGCTCCTGCTGCTGCCGGTCGCCCGGCGGCCTGCCGGGGCGCCCACCGGGTGGTGGCGCAGGTCAGGAGCATCGGAGCCGAAGATGAGAGGACGGTGAGCGCCAGGCTCCACGCACGATGAGAATCGCCGAACGCATCGTTGGTCGGCCGAAACCCGGGTTTCGGCCGACCAACGATGCGTTCGGCGGGAGGTGTAGCGGGCTCAGCCGGCGGCCTCACGGGCGAGGGCGGGCAAGCGGCTCGCCGCGGTGCTCTCGACGAACCGGGCGACGAGGTCCGCGACGGCACCGTCGTCCCCGGCCTCCTCGGCCGCCTGGATCGAGAGGTCGAGGAGCAGGAACGCCCACGCGGTCTGACGCAGTGCCGCGTCCGCCACGTAGGCGGTGCGGACGGTGTCCAGGTCGATGTCCGCGCCGGCCGCGGTGAGCTCGTCCCGGTAGCTGCACAGCACGGCGGCCTCGATGTCGGCCGGGGGCGTCACGCCGCCCGTGGCGGGCAGGTTGCACAGGAGCTGACCGAGGTCGGAGCCGAGCGGCCCCGGACCGAGCATCTGCCAGTCGAGCGCCACGAGCTGCGGGGCGCCGTCGGGGCCGGGGCGCACGAGGAGGTTGTCGGTGTTGGCGTCGTGGTGGCAGAGCGTCTGCGGGACCGCGTCGAGGGCCGCGAGCAGGCGGTCCGCGTGCAGCATGACCTGCTCGAGGGCGGCGATCGCCGGGCCGGCACGCTCCGGCCTCAGTCCGCGGTAGCTGTCGGAGGCGTGGCGGGACTCGTTCATGAGCCGCTCGAAGGAGGGCCTGCAGAGGGCGTGGAAGCCGCGCAAGAAGTCCCGGTTCAGCCACGGCACGTCGGGGATCGGCGTGCCCGTGAGGTAGCGGGCGTGGAACCGGGCGATGGCCCGCGCCGCCACCTCGTACTCCGCCTCGGTCCAGACGGCGCGGTCGATCGGCCCCAGGTCCTCGAACCACATCCACACCGTCGCGGGCGCCGGCTCGACGACGCCGAAGCTGCGTGGGGTGGCCATGCCGGCGATGTCGTCGAGCAGGTGGGAGGTCAGGACGTCGGCCTCGCGCCGCCAGTAGATGGCGTCCGTCGGACGGTCAAAGGCGTGGCCCGTCTCGACCGGGGAGCGGACGACCTTGAGCACCGCCGACCAGGGCACCACAGGAGGCTCGCGGTCGGAGCCCTCGACGTCGCCGCGCCCGCCCACGACGTGCCCTGACACCCGGAAGAGCCCACCCGAGGTCGGGTTCCCAGCTGCCCCCACGGCGAGCGGCTCCACCGACCAGTCGACGAGGCGGGCACGGTCGAGGCCCACCACGGCGACGGCGATCGACTCCAGCGGCGCGACGTCGGCTGCGACGGCGCCGACGATCTCGTCCGCGCTCGGGGCGTGGGAAACCTGGTCCGGGACAGGTTGCGGTCCGTCCGACTTCCCCTCGTGCGTCATGTCACCCCTCCATCCGGGCAGAGACTCTCACCCTCCGACCCCCGAGCGCACGGGGCGACCGGCAGAGCCCGGCCCGGGCTGCGCTCGTCAAGGTCGACGCGAGCTCGGGGAACGCTCGTCCCCGTGGTCACCGGTCCGGACGGGCCGACGCGCTCGAGATCGTCGAGAGCACCGAGTACGCCCTCACCCTTGCCGGAGGATCGGGAAGGTCGACGACACTCTCGGGCCCGCGCCACGGAGCCCACCGCTGAGCGTCGACGCACAGTCCGGCGGCATCACAGCCAGCCCAGGCTCACGACGGGCAGGAGGACGTAGAAGACGAACGGTGGGATGTCCCGGAGGCGGATGTACATCATGAGGAAGCCGAGGACACCCACCAGCGTGAGCCAGCCGGTCCAGGCCGCAACCCCGGCGTCGAGCAGCCCGACGCCGAGAAGGGCTAGCCCGGCGAGGGTGGACCACACGTAGGAGGCGAACGGCCAGCCCGGCAGCTCACCGAGGGCGAACTCGCGCACCCTCCGGCCACGCAGGTAGACCGACCACGACCAGAGGAGAGCCCCCGCGAGCAGCAGGAGGC
>JBDIAU010000099.1:0-6807 GCA_039812565.1 Beutenbergiaceae bacterium | reverse complement strand
TCGGCGGCGGCCGGGGGCTGATAGCCCTCCGCCGCGGGCGGGACGTAGCCCGGTGCCGCGAAGCCCTGGTCGGGCGCGGTCGCCTCGGGTGCGGCCGGCGCCTCGTACGCGACCGGCTCCGGGGCGACCGGCTGGGCCACGGCGGGCTCGGGCTCCTGGGGCAGCGGCTCGGGCGTCGGGTACGCGGCGGCCGACGGCGCCGCTCCCCGTGCGGCCAGGGCCGCGTCGACCGTCGGGTCCCCCAGCCGGCCGAGCCAGTCGAGGAGGCCGGGATAGGCGGTGGGGTTCGACGCGACCGCGGGCCGGAGGTCGGGGCGGTGCTCGGCGATCGCAGCGAGCACCTCGGCCGGCGTGGCCGGGTCCGAGGCCTGCTGCGCGGTGAACTGGCTGGGCTCGCTCATGGCGTTCCACGTCCTTGGTCTCAGGTGACAGCCACGGCCGCGAGCGTGCGACGACCACCACCCTCGCCCCGCGGGTACGTCGAATCCTAGGACCGGACGGTGTCCACCACCTGGACAGTCGTCGCGTGTCCCCCGATGCGGCAGGAGCGCCGAGAGTGCCCGACCGGCGTCAGAGGACCGGCGGGAACAGGCCCCAGTAGGCGGCCGCCAGGAGCAGCCCGAGGCTGCCGAGGTGGACCCCGACCACGGTGATCCGCCCGATCCAGCCCGTCCGGGCGAGCGCACCGGAGCGGTAGGCGCGCGCCACGCGCGACAGCGAGAGCACGAAGAGGCCGGCCGCGGTCACCGCGAGGGCCTCGAGCGCGACCCACCCGCCGACCACGGAGACCGGGTCGGTCTGGTAGTTGAGCGCGAGCCCGGCCACCCTCACCAGGTACGCGCCGAAGACCGCGAAGAGCGTGACGACGCCGAGCACGAGCCCGCCCATCCACCGGGCGAGCGGGCTCGGCAACGGCCGCGCCCGGCGGCGCACGACCACGGACCCGAACCAGAGCACCGGCCCCAGCGCGACGGCGCCCAGCGCCAGCTGGACACCGGTCACGAGGTTCTGCCCGTCGGCGAACCACCGAGGGTGGGCGACCGGCGCGGCCGCGTGGGCCTGGACCGGCTCGGCACCCGCCACCTGGGGCGCCGCCGTCGCCGTCACCGGCAGGCCGAGCACCCAGCGGGCGAGCGCGTCGGTGAACTCCGGCACGAGGACGCCGTCCACGCGGATGCCGTGGTTCGCGTCCTCGACGTACCGGACCGTCACGGCGTCGTTCCCCGCCGCGGCAAGGTCCTCGACCATGATCTCCGCGCCCTGGACGGTCGGCATCGACGCGTCGGCCGTCCCGTAGAAGACGAGCGTCGGCTGCGTGACCTGCCGCTGGTAGGGCCGGACGTCGAAGTCGGCGTACTCGAACCCGCCCCCGGGGACGGTGGCGCCGACGCTGCGCGGGATCACGCGCAGGAGCGCCGTCGGCACGCCGACGTTGCGCAGGTACGAGTCCATCGCGAACGCCGCCTGCTGCCGCGGCGGCACGACCGGTGAGGAGACCTGGACGAGGAAGGCGACGTCGGGGTCGAGCGCGGCGGCCACAGGCGCGATCCAGCCGCCCTCGCTCTCGCCGTACACACCGACCCGCGCCGGGTCGACGTCCGGCCGCGCCCGCAGCGCCGCCACGGAGACGAGGTAGTCCTCGGCCATGGCGACGTAGTCGCGGTGCCGGGTGGTGTACGTGTCGAGGCGCTTGTCGGGCACCATCGCGACGACGCCCGCGCTGGCCAGCGCGCGCGCCGTCTCCTGGAAGGCCGTGTGGTGCCCCGTGCCGGCGCCGTGGATGAACACGACGCCCGGGTGCCGGGCCCCGGGCTCGGCGCCGACCGGGAACGACACCTCCGCCTGCACCGTCGCGCCGTCGAGCGGCACCTCGACGATCTCGGTGCCGACCTCGTACGTGCCGACCGGCGTCGTGACGACGTCCCCGCCGATGGCGAGGTCCGTCGACTCGACGGCGAGGGCGCCGGTGTACGGCGCCGGCGACCACCCGGGACCGGCCGCGGAGCCCACGAGCCCCAGGCCCACCACGACGCCGAGCGTCGCAAGGAGCTTGCGGACGATCACCCTTCCAGGGTACGAGCCCTCCGGCGGACCTCCCGACCGCAGGGCTGTGAGATCCGCCGCACGTGTCGCGCGCCCTCACCCCGCCGCGCAGGGTCCGGACGCCTAGAAGCCCAGGCGTCCCAGCTGCTTGGGGTCGCGCTGCCAGTCCTTGGCGACCTTGACCCGCAGGTCGAGGAAGACCCGCGCACCGAGGAGAGCCTCGATCCCGGCGCGCGCCCGCGTGCCCACGTCCTTGAGGCGTGAGCCGCCGGCGCCGATGACGATCGCCTTCTGGCTGTCGCGCTCGACGAAGAGGGTGACGCGCACGTCGAGGAAGGGGACGCCGTCGCGTCGGCCGTGGTCCGGCTCCCGCGGCTCGATCTCGTCGACGACGACGGCGAGCGAGTGCGGCAGCTCGTCGCGCACCCCCTCGAGGGCGGCCTCCCGGACGAGCTCGGCGACCATGACCTGCTCGGGCTCGTCGGTCAGCTCGCCCTCCGGGTACAACGGGGGCGAGAGGGGCAGGTGCCCCAGCAGGACGTCGGCGAGGTGGTCCACCTGGTAGCCGCTCGTGGCCGAGACGGGCACGACGTCGGCCCACGCCCCGAGCGCGTCGACGGCGAGCAGGTGCTCGGCGAGGCGCCCGCGGCCCACGAGGTCCGCCTTCGTCGCCACCGCGACGACCGGCGTGCGGGCCTCCTGGAGCTCGGCGGCGATGTACCGGTCCCCCGGACCGACGCGCTGGTCGGCGGGCAGGCAGAACGCGATGACGTCCACCTCCGCGAGCGTCTGGCGGACCAGGTCGTTGAGCCGCTGGCCCAGGAGCGTCCGCGGCCGGTGCACGCCCGGGGTGTCGACGAGCACGAGCTGGCCGTCCGGCCGGTGCACGATGCCGCGGATGACGTGCCGGGTGGTCTGCGGGCGCTGGGAGGTGATCGCGACCTTGGTGCCCACCAGGGCGTTCGTGAGGGTCGACTTGCCGGCGTTCGGCCGCCCCACGACGCAGGCGAATCCCGCCCGGAACCCGCCCGCGGCGCCGGCGCTCACGAGCGTCCCCCGGACGGCGTGCGCTCCTCGGCCGCGGCACCGCCGCGCGCGTGCCGGTTCTTGCCCCGCGGCGCGTCGGCCCCGCCCTTGCCCTTGCCGCCCTCGTGCCCGTTCGCACGCTCGCCCGCCGGGGGCTCGGGCACCTCGGGCTCCGGCTCGACCCGGGAGACGAGGAGCGTCGACACCTGGCGGCGCCGCCCCTCCGTGCGCTCGGCCTGGAGCCGCAGCCCCTCGACCTCCGCGACGGAGCCGGGGAGCGGGACCTTGCCCAGCGCCTTGGCGAGCAGCCCGCCCGCCGAGTCGACCTCGTCGTCGCTGAGCTCCACGCCGAACAGGTCCCCGAGCTCGTCGACCGCCAGGCGGGCCGGCACCCGGATGACGCCGTCCTCGAGCCGCTCCACCTCGGGCTCGCGCCGGTCGTGCTCGTCGCGCAGCTCCCCGACGATCTCCTCGAGGCAGTCCTCGATCGTGACGAGCCCGGCGACGCCGCCGTACTCGTCGGCGACCATCGCCATGTGCGTCGACGTCTGCTGCATCTCGCGCATCAGGTCGTCGACGGGCTTCGTCTCAGGCACGAACACCGCCGGCCGGACGATCTCGGGGACCGGGACGTCGCCCGCGTCGTGCTGCGCCTGGACGCGACGCAGCACGTCCTTGAGGTAGAGCACCCCGACGACGTCGTCGACCGTCTCGCCGATCACCGGAACGCGGGAGAAGCCCGACCGGACGAACAGCCGCAGCGCCTTCGCGGCCGTGGTGTCGGCGCCGAGGGTCACCATCGAGGTGCGCGGCACCATGACCTCGCGCGTCCGGGTCCGGCCGAGCTCGAAGACGGACTGGAGCAGCTCGCGCTCGTCCTCCTCGATCTGCTCGGACTCGCTCACCCGGTCCACCATGTCCCGCAGCTCCTCGGCGGCCTCCTCGTCCTCCTCGCCGTCCGGGCGCGGCCGGGGCCGGGGACGGCGGCCGAGGACGGCGACGGCGACGGTGAGCGCGAGGATCGCCGGGGCGAGCGGGAGCAGCACGGTGGCCGGGTGCCGGCGCCCGTAGCGCCCCGGCCCGGCCAACGCCACGACCACCAGGACGCCCACGCTCACGAGGAACGTCCCCAGCAGCACCTGCCACCAGGCGTCCAGCACCGCCGTGGCCACCACCGCGATCGCCGCGACCGCCAGCGCCTCGAGCATCACCCGGGCGATCCCCGCGGCGTGCGTCGCCTGCTCGGGGTGCTCGGCGAGGCGGGCGACCGCGCCGGCGCCGCGCCGCCCGTCCGACACCAGCTCGGCCGCGGACGCCCGGGTGAGACGCGCGAGCGCGCCGTCGGCGGCCGCCAGCACGGCGGCGAGGACGACGGCGACGACGGCCACGAGGACCAGCGGCCCGACCGGGGCGGAGGGCGCGGCTGCGGAGGACGCGGCCGCGGCGAGGGCGGCGGCGCCGTCGGCGGGGCTCACCGGGCGGCGAGGAAGGTCAGGAGGAGGCGGCGCTGAAGCGCGAACATCTCCTTCTCCTCCTCGGGCTCGGCGTGGTCGAAGCCGAGGAGGTGCAGGATCCCGTGGGTGGTGAGGAGGAGGAGCTCCTCCTCGGTGGAGTGGCCGGCCGCCCGCGCCTGGGCACTCGCCACCTCGGGGCAGAGCACCACGTCCCCGAGGACGCCCGCCTCAGGGGCCTCGCCGTCACGGCCGGGGCGCAGCTCGTCCATCGGGAAGGACAAGACGTCGGTCGGCCCGGGCTCGTCCATCCACCGCTCGTGCAGCTCGGACATCGCCTCGGAGGTGACGAAGAGGATGGACAGCTCGGCCTGGGGGTGGACCCGGAGCTCGTCGAGCACGAAGCGCGACAGGGCGGCGAACTCCGCCTCGTCCACCTGGTACCCGGACTCGTTGGTCACCTCGGTGCTCATCGGGGGGAACGCCTCTCGCTCGGCCTCGGGTGCCCGCCCTCGCGTCGGCCGGCCTGCCCCGGGCCGGGCCGGTCGCGCTCGCCGACGGCGCGCTGCGCCTCGTCCCAGCGCCCGTACGCGTCGATGATCTCGCCGACGAGCCGGTGCCGGACGACGTCGGCCGACGTGAGGCGGCAGAACGCGACGTCGTCGATGCCCTCGAGGATCTCCTGGACCACGTGGAGTCCGGAGCGGGTGCCGGCCGGCAGGTCCACCTGCGTGACGTCGCCGGTCACCACGATGGTCGAGCCGAAGCCGAGGCGGGTGAGGAACATCTTCATCTGCTCGGCCGAGGTGTTCTGCGCCTCGTCGAGCACGATGAACGCGTCGTTGAGGGTCCGGCCACGCATGTAGGCCAGCGGCGCCACCTCGATGGTGCCTGCCGCCATGAGCCGCGGGATGGAGTCCGGGTCGACCATGTCGTGCAGGGCGTCGTACAGCGGGCGCAGGTAGGGGTCGATCTTGTCGTTGAGGGTGCCGGGCAGGAACCCGAGCCGCTCCCCCGCCTCGACGGCCGGCCGCGTGAGGACGATCCGGTTCACCCGCTTCGCCTGCAGCGCCTGCACCGCCTTCGCCATGGCGAGGTACGTCTTGCCGGTGCCCGCCGGGCCGATCCCGAACACGATGGTGTGCCGGTCGATGGCCTCGACGTAGTCACGCTGCCCCACGGTCTTCGGCCGGATGGTCCGCCCCCGGCTGGACAGGATGTTCATGGTGAGCACCTGGGCGGGGCGCTCCTGCGTCACAGCCGTGAGCATCGCGATCGCCCGCTCCACGGCGTCCGCGGACAGCGGCTGGCCGGTCACCGCGATCGTGGCGAGCTCGTCGACGAGCCGCTCCGCGAGCGCGACCTCGCCGACCGGTCCGGTGAGGGTGACGACGTTGCCGCGGGCGTGCACGTCCACGTGCGGGAAGCCCGCCTCGATGGCGCGCAGGACCTCGTCCCGCTGCCCGAGGAGGACGACCATCGGCACGTCGTCGGGGATGGTCACCTGGTGCTGCACGCGCGCCGGCACGCTCCCGGCGAGCTCGGTCGATCCCGAAGGTCCCTGCGACATGGTCCGGGCCGGCGGCCCTGGCCTCCTCGTGTGCGACGTCCCCGACGGCGCGCCGGGGTCCTCCCATCGTACCGACGGGCCGCGCCGCCGATCAGCCGGGCGGCCAGCCCATCCGCCGGCCCGCGAGCACGTGGCCGTGCGCGTGGAAGACGCTCTGCCCGGCGTCCGGGCCGGTGTTGAAGACCAGCCGGTACTCGCCGTCGGCCTCCCGCTCGGCCACCTCGTTGGCGACCTCGACGAGCTCGCCGAGCGCCGTCGGGTCGACCGCCGCGAGCGCCGCCACGTCCGTGTGGTGCTCCCGCGGCACCACGACCACGTGCACGGGCGCCTGCGGCGCGATGTCCCGGAACGCGACCACCCGCTCGGTGGTGACGACGACCTCCGACGGCAGCCGGCCCGCCACGATCTTGCAGAACACGCAGTCGTCGCTCATACGGGCAGGCTACCCATCCGCGGCGGCGCCCACCCACCGTCCGAGACGTTCGCTGACGAGGGCGACGGCCACCGGCCCGGCCGTCGACGTGCGCAGCACGTGGGGCCCGAGCCGCACCACGTGCCCGCCCGCCGCCGCCAGCGCCTCGACCTCGCCGTCGGCGAGGCCGCCCTCCGGGCCCACCACCACGCGCACCTCGCCCACCGCCGGCAGCGGCACCGTCGCGAGGGGGACGCTCGCCCCCTCGTGCAGCACCAGGGTGACGTCGCCGCGCCCGGCCGCCG
>JBDIAU010000098.1:0-6828 GCA_039812565.1 Beutenbergiaceae bacterium | reverse complement strand
TCCTGCGCCGCCGCGGCCCGGCCCTGAAGGACGCTCAGAGCGCCTGGCGCTCGGCGGCCTCGACGACGTTCGCGAGGAGCATCGCCCGGGTCATCGGCCCGACGCCGCCCGGGTTGGGCGAGAGCCAGCCGGCCACGTCGGCGACGCCGGGCGCGACGTCGCCCCGCAGGCGGGCCTTGCCCGTCTCCGGGTCGACGACGCGGCTCACGCCCACGTCGAGGACGACGGCGCCCGGGGCCACCATGTCCGCCGTGACGATGCCGGGGACGCCGGCCGCCGCCACGACGACGTCGGCCTGCCGCGTGTGCGTGGCGAGGTCCCGGGTGCCGGTGTGGGTGAGGGTCACGGTGGCGTTGTGCTCGCGCCGGGTCAGCAGGAGCCCGATCGAGCGGCCCACCGTCGTGCCCCGACCCACGACGACGACGTGCGCGCCGGCGAGCGCGATCCCGTACCGGGAGACGAGCTCGACGACGGCGCGCGGCGTGCACGGCAGCGGCGAGGTGAGCGGCTCGTTGACCCGCAGCACGAGCCGGCCGAGGTTGGTCGGGTGCAGCCCGTCCGCGTCCTTGGCCGGGTCGATCCGCTCGAGGACGGCGTTGGTGTCGATGCCCTTCGGCAGCGGCAGCTGGACGATGTAGCCGGTGCAGGCCGGGTCCGCGTTGAGCCGGTCGACGGCCGCCTCGACCTCCGCCTGGGTGGCGGTGGCCGGCAGGTCCTCCCGGATCGAGGCGATCCCGACCTCGGCGCAGTCGCGGTGCTTGCCGCCCACGTAGGCGCGGCTGCCCGGGTCGTCGCCGACGAGCACGGTGCCCAGGCCGGGCGTCACGCCCCGGGCCGCCAGGGCGGCGACCCGCTCGGCGAGCTCGGCCTTGATCGCGGCCGCGGTGGCGGCGCCGTCGAGGGTCCGCGCCGTCACTGCTGCAGGCCGTCGTACAGCGGGAAGGCGTCGGTGAGCGCGCGGACGCGGGTGCGCAGCGCCTCGACGTCGGCCGTCGCGCCGTCGGTGAGGGCCGTCGCGATGATGTCGGCGACCTCCGTGAACTCGGCGGCGCCGAAGCCCCGGGTGGCCAGGGCCGGGGTGCCGATCCGCAGGCCGGAGGTGACGCGCGGCGGGCGGGGGTCGAAGGGGACGGCGTTGCGGTTGACGGTGATGCCGGCCGCGTGGAGGAGGTCCTCCGCCTGCTGGCCGTCGAGGGCGGACTCGCGCAGGTCGACGAGCACCAGGTGGACGTCCGTGCCGCCGGTGAGGACGGAGACGCCGGCCCGGCGGACCTCGGGGGCGGACAGGCGCTCGGCGATGATCCGGGCGCCCTCGACGGTGCGCGCCTGCCGCTCGGCGAACTCGGCGGAGCCGGCGATCTTCAGCGCCACCGCCTTCGCGGCGATGACGTGCATGAGCGGGCCGCCCTGCTGGCCGGGGAAGACGGCCGAGTCGAGCTTCTTGGCGTACTCCTCGCGGGCCAGGATGAGGCCGGAGCGGGGGCCGCCGAGCGTCTTGTGCACGGTGGTCGAGACGACGTCGGAGTGCGGCACGGGGCTCGGGTGCAGGCCGGCGGCGACGAGGCCGGCGAAGTGCGCCATGTCCGTCCACAGGAAGGCGCCGACCTCGTCGGCGATCGCGCGGAACGCGGCGAAGTCGAGGTGGCGGGGGTAGGCGGACCAGCCCGCGATGATGACCTTCGGCCGGGTGGCGAGCGCGGCCTCGCGGACGGCGTCCGGCTCGATCCGGTAGGTCTGCGGGTCGACGCCGTAGGCGGCGACGTCGTAGAGACGGCCGGAGAAGTTGATCTTCATGCCGTGCGTGAGGTGACCGCCGTGCGCGAGCTGGAGGCCCAGGATCGTGTCCCCGGGACGGATGAGCGCGTGCAGGACCGCGGCGTTCGCCGTCGCACCCGAGTGCGGCTGGACGTTGGCGTACTCGGCGCCGAACAGCTCCTTCGCGCGCGTGATCGCGAGCGACTCGGCGATGTCGACCTGCTCGCAGCCGCCGTAGTAGCGGCGGCCGGGGTAGCCCTCCGCGTACTTGTTCGTGAGGACCGAGCCCTGCGCCTGCAGGACCGCGCGGGGGACGAAGTTCTCGCTCGCGATCATCTCGAGCGTCTCGCGCTGACGCGCGAGCTCGCCGTCGAGGACGGCGGCGATCTCGGGGTCGACCTCGACCAGGGGCTGGTCGGCGACGGGACGGGCGTGCGTGGTCGGCTGGCTCATCGGTCCTCCGCTGGGCGTGACGTCACTCGGCAGGCGCGCGGACGCGCTCTCTCTGCGTGACCCTCGGCCCAGGCGGACGACCTCGAGGTCGGTGACGAGTCGCTCCCCGGTGGTTCCCCACCTCGGCGCCAGTCGCGACAGCACGAGGGTACCAACACCGAGGCCCCCGCCCGGAGGCGGGGGCCCGAGAGGTGGGTCTCAGTGCGCGGGGGACGCGACGTCCTCGTCGCCCACCTCGACCTCGCCGAGGATCTTGCGCAGGTAGGCGTAGGTCAGGTCCCCGGCGTGCTGGGCGTACTGGTGCTCGAAGCCGTGCTTGGCATACAGGGAGAGGTTCTGCTTGCTGTCCGCGCCCGTGAAGACCCACACCTCGCGGGTGTCCTCGGGCAGGTACGCGAGGACGGACATGAGCAGCTGCGTGCCGATGCCGCGGTGCTGCAGGTCGGGGACCACGGCGAGGCGGCCGAGCGTCGCGCGGCCGTCCTCCAGGCCCACGCGGACCGAGCCGACGAGGCGGTTCCCCATCCAGGCGCCGATCGTGATGACGTCCTCGCGCCGCAGGTCCGCGACGAGCTCCTCGAGGGTCTGGGTCAGGGCCGGCAGCTTCGGGTCGCCGTAGAGCTGGGCCTCCGTCACGAACGCGGCACGCCGCACCGTCAAGAGCTCACCGGCAAGCTCGACCGGCACCTCGTCGATCCGCAGTTCGTCCATGCGTCCATGATTCCATCCCCGACCCTCGCGACGCGGGAAGACCGCACGGAGAGGTGCGCGACCGGACGCGAGGTCCGGAGGTCCCGACCGCGCGGGGCTACTCTCGCCCCGTGACCAGCAGCCCGACAGCCGCCGAGAACGCGCACCGCGTCCTCACGCTCTCCTGCCCCGACCGCCCGGGCATCGTCCGCGCCGTCGCCGGGCTCCTCGCGGACCACGGCGGGAACATCACGGAGTCGCAGCAGTTCGGAGACCCGGACAGCGGCCTGTTCTTCATGCGGGTCCAGGTCGAGGGGCGGGCCACCGCCGACGAGCTCTCGGCCGCGCTCGGCCGGCTGGCCTCCGAGTTCACGATGACGTGGGAGCTCGACGTCGTCGGCCGGCCCGTGCGCACCCTCGTCATGGGCTCCACCGAGGCGCACTGCGTCAACGACCTGGCGTTCCGGCAGCGCTCGGAGCGCTTCCCCGTCGACATCGTCGCCGTGGTCTCCAACCACACGACGCTCGCGGACCTCGCCGCCTTCTACGGCATCGCCTTCCACCACGTGCCCGTCACCCGCGACTCGAAGGCCGCCGCGGAGGCGCGCCTGCTCGAGCTCGTCGACGAGCTCGACGTCGAGCTCGTGGTGCTCGCCCGCTACATGCAGATCCTCTCCGACGACCTGTGCCGCGCCCTCGCCGGCCGGGTCATCAACATCCACCACTCGTTCCTGCCGTCCTTCAAGGGCGCCCGCCCGTACGCCCAGGCCCACGCCCGCGGCGTCAAGCTCATCGGCGCGACGGCGCACTACGCCACGGCCGACCTGGACGAGGGCCCGATCATCGAGCAGGACGTCGAGCGGGTCGACCACTCGGACGCCGTCGAGGAGCTCCGCGCGATGGGTCAGGACGTCGAGCGCCGGGTGCTGGCGCGGGCGGTCCGGTGGCACGCCGAGCGGCGGATCCTGCTCAACGGCCACCGCACGGTGATCTTCCGCTGATCACCTGAGGACGCCCGGCGACCTCACGCCGGCTCGACGAGCACGGCGGCGGTGCGCGCCGGCACCCGGACCGTGCCCGTGGCGGCCTCCCACGTCGTGGCCCGGACGACGTCGTCCGCGCCGTCGCGCTGCGCCGGCGCCAGGGCGTAGGCCCGCCCCGCCAGCCCGGGGACCTGCTCGACCACCGGCCACGGGCGGGGGTTGAGCACGGCGAGCAGGCCGTCGAGCGCCGGGTCGACGTCGGGTCCCACGCGGTCGTCGACGTGGAGGAGGACGACGCCGGGCGTCGCCGCCGGTCCGGAGCCCGGGAACGTGAGCTTCGCGCGGATCAGGCCCGGGTCGCCGAGGTGCAGCAGCGGCGTGGCCGCGCGCAGCCGCAGCAGGTCCAGCGCCATCGCGCGGGCCAGAGCGACGTGCTCGGGCGACGGCCGCAGCCGTGGCTCCGCGAGGAGGGGCCGGTACAGGTCCCACTCGGCGGCGTTGTGGCGGGCGGGCGGCAGACCCCGGCCGAAGCCGTGCCGCCGTCCCGTCCAGTCGACGGCGTTGAACCAGTCGCCGGAGTCGTAGCTGTCGGCGTCGAGCGACTTCGAGCGCAGCAGCTCGGTGCCGGCGTGCCACAGCACCGGCGTCTGGGCGAGCGCGGTGGCCGCCAGGCAGACGAGCACGGCACGCACCCGGTCGGCCGTCGGCGTCTCGACCGGGAGCTTCAGCGCGAGCGCGTCGTAGAGCGTGTGGTTGTCGTGCGCGTCCACGTACGTGACGACCTCGTCGGGTGAGTCCGCGTACCCGGCCGGCACGCCCTCGTAGACGATCTCGTCGCCGCGCTGATCGCGGCCTTGCGCCGTGCGGAAGGTGTAGGAGCGGAGGTTGCCGGCCAGGCCGAGCCGCACCAGGTCCGTGGCGTGGGCGAGGTCGGCCAGCTGCTCCGCGGGCGAGCCGGGCGTCGCCCCGTTCGGCTCGAGCCCGAGCCCGCTCCCCCAGCCCTGGTGGGTGAACGTCCCGGGGAAGACCGGGCTGCCGCCCCGCACGGCGTCCCGGAGCCGGTCGGAGAACGTCGCGATGCCCGTGCCGCCGAGCGTGCCCTGGCGGGCCTGGACGAAGAGCCGGTCGCCGTCCACCTCGCCGAAGCTCCAGCCCTCGCCGTAGAGGTGGACGGCCCGGCCGTCGACGCCGTCGACCTCGGGCGTCAGCGCGTCGAGCGCCGCGCGCACGGCGAGCATCGTGTCCCGGCTGTGGTGGCCCATGAGGTCGAAGCGGAAGCCGTCGACCTTGTGGTGGCGCGCCCACAGGACCACCGCGTCGACCATGAGCCGCTCCGCCATCGCCCGCTCGGTCGCCACGTTGGCGCAGCAGGTGGACCGGGCGACGTCGCCGCCCGCGTCGAGCCGGTGGTAGTAGCCGGGGACGATCCGGTCGAGCACCGAGCGCGGGTCCTGGCCGTCCGCCGCCGTGTGGTTGAACACCTGGTCGAGGACCACCTGCAGGCCCATCGCGTGCAGGGCGCCGACCATCGTGCGCAGCTCGACCACCCGATCCCCGCCGTGCTGGTGGCCGGCCGTCGCGTACGAGCCCTCCGGCGCCATCCAGTGCCACGGGTCGTAGCCCCAGTTGAACGCGTCCCGCGCGGCGACCGCCTCGACGGCCGCCTGCTGCTCGGCCGAGTCCGGCGGGTACCGGTCGAGGTCCCCCGGCGGCGCGGCGCGCCGCGCCCGGTCCTCGGGCACCGTGGTGAAGTCGAACACCGGCAGGAGGTGCACCGACGTCAGCCCCGCCGCGGCGAGGCCGCGCAGGTGGGCGACGCCGTCGCCCTCGCCCGCGAAGGCTAGGTACGTCCCCTGCCGCTCAGGCGGGACGGTCGGGTCCGTCGCGGAGAAGTCGCGGACGTGCAGCTCGTAGATCGTCCGCGCCGTCGGGCGCGACACCCGCGGCTGCGGCGTGCCGACCCACAGCGACGGCGCGAGCGCGGGGTCGGCCAGGTCGAGGAGGACCGCGTGCGTGGAGTCGACGGTGAGCGCGACCGCGTACGGGTCCGTCACCTCGGCGACGACGACGCCGCCCGCGGCGGGCACGTGCACCGCCACCTCGTAGCGGTACGCCAGGCCCGCCCACGAGGGCTCGCCGCGGCAGGACCACGCGCCGTCGTCGCCGCGGTCCATCGGGACCCGGCGCGGGGGCGCGTCCACCCCGTCCACCGCGAGCAGCAACGTGACGCGCTGCGCCGTCGGCGCCCAGACCGCGAGGTCCGGCCGGCCGTCCGCCCAGGTCGCGCCGAGCGGGCGGCGGCGCGCCGCCGCGGCGTCGAGGTCGTCCAGGACGCCGCCGACCTGGACGCCGGTGCGGAGCACGACGCCGCTCGTGCCGCCCCCGCGCCGCGCGACCACCTCGACGGCCCCGCGCAGCACCTCCGCGACCGCGGGGGCGTCGAGGCCCGCCGGGGCGTAGGCGCGGTGGCCGAGCAGGTGCGGGCCGGCCGCCGCGACCGCGGGCGGCAGCGCGCCGGCGATCGCGAGCAGGTGCGTGACGACCAGCCCGGGCCAGGGCGGCACCGCCCCGGGCGGCGGCGCCTGCGCCGCGTGCCAGAGCTCCAGCGCCACGCCGTCGCCGTCGTCGGGCAGGTCCTCCCGGCCCACGGCCAGCACGCCGGCGGCGAGCCCGAGCGCGCGGGCCGCGCCGCCGGGCGCGCCCGCCACGTCAGCGCACCGCGCGCGGCGCGCGCGCGGCGAGGAGCTCGGCCAGCCGGGCGGTGAGGCGGTGCACCTCGCCCGGGCGGTCGGCCGCGACGTCGACGAGCTTGTCGCGCGCCGTGCGCCCCCGGACGAGCCGGACGTCCCGGGTCCGCACCCCGAACGCGGCGGCGACGGCGACCAGCACCGCCTCGGTGGCGGCGCCGTCGACGGCGCGGGCCGTCACCGCGACCACCAGCCGGTCG
>JBDIAU010000097.1:0-6845 GCA_039812565.1 Beutenbergiaceae bacterium | reverse complement strand
GGCGCGCCCACCCCGAGGAGGAAGCCGACATCGCGATGGACAGAACTGTCCGCATCCTGGGCACCCATGGCGTGCCCGCCGGCTACGGGGGCTTCGAGACGGCCGCGGAGCACGTCGCCCGTCACCTCGTCGCCCAGGGCTGGCGCGTCGTCGTCTACTGCCAGCTCCCGGGCACGGGACCCATCCGCACCGACGTGTGGGAGGGGATCGAGCGCGTCCTCGTCCCGATCCCCACCGAGGGCTGGCTCGGCACGTCGCGGTTCGACCTCGTGACGATCCTGCACGCCGCCCGCCACCGCGACCTGTGCCTCACCTTCGGCTACAACACCGGGGTCTTCAACACGATCCAGCGTCTGCGCCGCATCCCGAACGTCATCAACATGGACGGCATCGAGTGGTCCCGCTCCCGCTGGGGCAAGGCCCGCCAGGCCATCCTGTGGACGAACGAGCGGATCGCGTGCTGGGTGGGCAACCACCTCATCGCCGACCACCCCGAGATCGAGACCTACCTGCGCACCCGCGCACCCGCCCGCAAGATCAGCACGATCACGTACGGCTCCTACACGGTCACCGACGCCCCCACCCAGCCGGTGGTGGACCTCGGGCTGGAGCCGGGCAGGTACGCCACCCTCATCGCCCGGATCATCCCCGAGAACTCGATCCTCGAGCTCATCCGTGGATTCTCGGCCCGCCCGCGCGGCTACCGCCTGGCGGTCCTCGGATCGCTGCAGCCCGACGACGCCTACCACCGCCAGATCCGGGCCGCCGCGAGCGACGAGGTGGCCTTCCTCGGCCCCATCTACGACCTGCCCACCGTCAGCGCCCTGCGGTTCCACTCCGTCGCGTACCTGCACGGCCACACGGTCGGGGGCACCAACCCCTCGCTCGTCGAGGCCCTCGGCGCCGGCAACCCCGTGATCGCCCACGACAACCCGTACAACCGGTGGGTGGCCGCCGATGCCGCCACGTACTTCCGTACGGAGGCGGACGTCGACGAGCAGGTGGCCGCAGTCCTGGACGACGCCGAGCGCCGCCGAGCCATGAGCGAGGCCGCTCGGCGCCGTCACGCGTCCGAGTTCACCTGGGACCACGTCGCGGGGCAGTACGAGGACCTGCTCCTGCGCTTCCTCCCCTCCACGCGCCGCAAGGCACCCGTCCCGTCAGGAGATCGCCCGTGATTTCGGTAGGCGTCGTCGGACTCGGCAAGATGGGGATCTCCCACCTGTCGATGATCAATGCGCACCCGGACGTGAACGTCGCCGGGGTCTGCGACACGTCCGGCTACCAGCTCTCCGTCCTCGGCAAGTACACCGGGCTGCGCACGTTCGGCACCATGGACGAGATGCTCGCCGAGCTCGAGCTCGACGCCGTCGTCATCTCGACCCCGTCGGCGTACCACGCCGACCTCGTGCGAGCCGCGCTGTCCAAGGGCCTGCACGTCTTCTGCGAGAAGCCGCTCTGCCTCGACCCGGCCGACTCCGTCGAGCTCGCCGCGCTCGCCAAGGAGCGCGGCCTCGTCACGCAGGTGGGCTACCACAACCGCTTCGTCGGCGCCTTCCAGGAGGTCAAGCGCCTCCTCGACGCCGGCGCGATCGGCACGGTCACCCACGTGCTCGCCGAGGCCTACGGGCCCGTGGTCCTCAAGCCGAAGGGCGGCACCTGGCGGACGCAGCGGACCGCCGGCGGCGGCTGCCTCTACGACTACGCCGCGCACCCGCTCGACCTGCTCACGTGGTACTTCGGGACGCCGGTCGGCGTCGGCGGCACCCACCTCGGCACGGTCTTCTCGCGCGAGACCGACGACGAGGTCGCCAGCACCGTCTACTACCCGGACGGCCTCACCGCGCAGCTCTCCGTGAACTGGTCGGACGAGTCGCAGCGCAAGATGACCACCAAGATCACCGCGTGGGGGACCCGGGGCCGGATCTACGCGGACCGCCAGGAGGTCCAGGTCTACCTGCGCGACGGCGAGGAGACCCCCGAGGGCTACACCAGCGGCTGGAACGTCCGGTACACCACGGAGCTCACCGAGCCGGTGTGGTTCTACGTCCGCGGCGAGGAGTACAGCGCGCAGCTCGACGCCTTCGTCCGCCGCGTCGCCGCCGGCCAGGCCGAGGGCGAGAACACCTTCGAGAGCGCCGCCGTCACGGACGCCCTCATCGCGGCGATGGTCCAGGACCACGAGCTCGGGCCGCGCACCCTCCTGAGCACGGTCCAGGCCGCCCCGGCCCGGCCCGCCACCGCGCGGAGGCCGCGCAGCGGCCTGCGCCGCTTCATCCCGACCCGCTGACCACGCCCGGACGGACCAGAGGACCACCCATGGAACGCCTCCTCTTCGGCGACAACCAGTTCTTCGGCATCAACCACATGTCCGAGGCGAAGGCGCGCGAGCAGTCGATGCGGTTCAAGGAGATCTCCGCCGTCATCGAGGTGCTCGACGCCGCCTACGACGAGGGCGTGCACACGTTCATGTGCACCACCCACGAGCGGATCGCGCTCGTCGCGGACCACGTGCGCGCGAACCCCGAGCGCTACTCCGAGATGGTGTTCTTCCCCGGGATGCCGTACGCGCACAAGTACGCGAACGCGATGACCGACGAAGGCATGATCGGCGCCGTCCGCAAGTTCCTGCCCGACGGCGGGCTCCTCGACTCCGCGATGCGCGGCGGCCGCTCCCTCGCCCGCAAGGACGTCGAGGGCCTGGTCACGCTGCTCATCGACGCCGAGATGACGATGTTCCGCGGCCTCCCGACGCCGGTGATCTTCCTCCAGAACGTCGTCGTCGACCTGCTGCTCGGCCTCGGCTTCGACGACGCCTTCACGATCTTCGCCCAGCACGTGCGGGACAAGTACCAGGCCGAGCCGGGCTTCATCACGATGAACCTCCCCCTGCTGCTCGACCGCCTCGAGAAGCTCGGCATCGAGAACCCCGTGGTCTGCTCGAGCATCAACAAGATCGGCTTCCGCATGTGCGGCGGCGTCGAGGAGTACGAGCGCGTGCTCCGGGAGCGCACGTTCCGCCCGATCGCCATGTCCGTGCTCGCCTCAGGCGCGATCCCGCCGCGCGAGGCGCTCGCCTACGTCTGCGAGCTGCCCCTCGAGGCGATCGTCTTCGGCGCCTCGAGCCGACGCAACATCCAGAGCACGCGGCAGATCGTCGACGAGCTGTGGGTCGGCCGGTCCTCGGCAGGGGGCGACGCCGGGTGAGGGTCCTGTTCGACGCGTACTGGTGGGTGAAGGGGCCCGTCTCCAACCGCCAGGTGATGCGCGAGCTCGTCCGGCACTGGTTGGCCGCCTTCCCCGACGACGAGCCCGTGCTCGTCGTCCGCCACCGCGACCGGGAGAGCGCCGTCGCCGACCTCCCCGCCGGCGCCCGGGTGGTCTCGACCCGGCTCTGGCCGCACGGCGTCGCGGCGATCGCCGCGTACCCGTGGCACGCCCGCCGGGTCCGCGCCGACCTCACGCTGACGCACAACTTCACGCCCGCCGTCGGCCGCAGCGCCGTCTTCGTGCACGACGTCATGTTCCAGACGAACCCGGAGTGGTTCACCCGCGCGGAGCGGCTCTACTTCGCCCTCATCCCGCTGATGCTGCCGCGAGCGGACGTGGTGCTCACCTCCTCCGCGACGGAGGCCCGCCGGATCGGCCGCCTCAACCGGCGTGCCCGCCCCGTCCACCCCGTCGGGCTGGCGGTGGGCACCGAGCTCGCGAACGCCCCCCGCACCCGGCCCGAGGGCATCGCCGACGGCGAGCGCTTCCTCCTGTCCGTCGGGCGGCTCAACGTCCGCAAGAACCTCGCCTTCACCTTCGACGCCGCGCTGCGCTCGGGTGCGCTGCGCCCGGACCGCCCGCTCGTCGTCGTCGGCGAGTCCCAGGGCCGGGGCATCGAGCTCGACCCGGCCATCGGCGAGGCCGTGGACGCGGGGCTCATCCGGTTCCTCGGCCGCATCGACGACGGCGAGCTCGCGTGGCTCTACGCCAACGCGGACACGTTCGTCTACCTCTCCCTGGACGAGGGCTTCGGGCTGCCGCCGCTGGAGGCGCTCACGTTCGGGTGCCCCGTGCTCGTCAGCGACATCGCGGTCTTCCGGGAGAACCTCGGCGACCAGGCGACCTTCGTCGACCCGCACGACCTCGACGCCGCCGCCGCAGCCTTCGCCGCGATCCCGGCGGAGCCGGCGCGCGTCACCGACGCGCGGCTGCCCACCTGGGACGGGTGCGTGCGCGCGATGGTCGCCGCGATCCGCGGCTCCCTGCCGCGGCGCGTGACGTCGCGCTCCTGACCCTCAGGCGCTCCTGACCCTCAGGCGGGCGCGACCCCCTGCCGCAGCTCGCGCGACCACCGGCGCAGGCCGACGGCCAGGAACGCCGTGTTCGCCGCGAAGAGGGCCAGGTAGAGCACGGCGAACACGGGCGGCACGCCGAACGTCGCGTACACCACGATGAGCAGCCCGAAGTCGTTCGGGAGCGTGAGCAGCGAGGGCAGCACCGCCGCCCGCTCCGACCCTCCCGCGGGGCGGACCGTCCGGGCAGTCTTGCCCTGACGCCGCAGCTGGTCCGTGAGCGTCATCGCGAAGAAGAACGTGCTGGACACGACGGCGTAGAGGACCGGGACGGCGAGCATCCAGCCCACGCCGTCACCGGAACCCGCCGAGAGCGGGCCGAGGTCGGGCTCGAACCGGAACCACGAGACGGCGACGGCGAGGTGGATCGACGTGTTCTTCACCGAGTCCACGACGTGGTCGAGCCACTCCCCGAGCGGGCTCCCGCCGCCCCGCAGCCGCGCCAGCTGGCCGTCGGCCGAGTCGAAGGCATAGCCCGCGACGAGCAGCGCGCTCACCGCCAGGCCGAGCAGCGGCGTCGGCGGGACGAGCAGGAGCGCGGCGATCCCCGAGAACGTGAAGACCGCGCTGATCCCCGTCACCTGGTTGGGGGTGAGCCCGCGCAGGTAGGCGGCGGCTGCGATCCGGCGCCCCAGCGGCCGGTTGACCCAGCGCGAGTAGGCGGGCGCGTTGACGCTGCTCTTCTGGGCGGCCGTGAGCCGCGCCACCACCTCGGAGTACGACTCCTTGGCCCCCGTCATGCCCCTCGCCCCTCTCATCCGCGCGGGGCGGCGCCCTCGAACGCCACCTTCGCACCCGCGGGCACGTAGCCGAACGTGATCTGGACGTCGTCGCGCAGCTCGACCGGGCAGGTGAGGACGTAGACGCCCGTCGCCGAGTCACCGGCAGCGAGCGTGCCGCCGAACTCGCTGACGCCCGGCCCGCTCAGCGGGTCACCCGGGATGCGGTCCGGGCCGCAGTAGACCTGGACGAGCGCGGCGTTCAGCGGGATGGCCTCGCCCGTGCCGTTGGTGACCTCGAGCGTGACGCGCAGCGCCGGCCCGGCCACCTGTCCCGGCCCCTGCGCGGTGCCCTGGACCGCCTCGAGCTTGGCGAGGCTGACGGTGACGTCCGCCTCGGGCGTGGCGACGTCGTCGAGCGGGACCGCGTCGTCGACCGCTCCCGGCGCCCAGGTCAGCGAGGGTTCCGGCTCCGGCGCCGTCGTCGGGGTCTCGGTGCCGCCCGGCGTGGACGTGGCGTCCGCCGTCGGGCTGCCCGTCGCGCTCGGCGCGGGCGACTCGGTGATCGCGGACGTGCCGGTGGCGCCGGCCTCGTCGGTCGCGCCGCCGCCGCGGGCCGCGGCCACGGCGACGATGCCGCCCACGAGAACGACGGCCGCGACCACGCCGGCCACGAGCCACTGCCTGCTGCGCCGGGCGCCGTCGTCCGGCGGCGTCTCGTTCGCGCCGTCGCCCGACGGCTCGGTCATGTCGGTCACCGCGAGGTCCCCCTTGTCGTGACGGCGCAGGACGCGCCGGTGGATTCTCTCACGAGCGTCCCCGCCCGCCCGCGCCGATCCCGCCGTCCGGCCGCGTCGCGACGCCCGCCACCTGCACCGACGTCGACGGGCGCCGGGGCACCGTGGTGCGGCTCACGCCCGTCGCAGCCGGACGGCGACGCCGTCGACGAAGTGGTTGCCCTCCGCCGTCAGCGTCGTGGTCTCCGTCCGGACGATCGCGCAGTCCGTGGCGCGCTGGCCGCGCCCGAACGTGTTGCCCGAGACCGTCACGCCGGCGAGCGGCCCGAAGGACTTCTCGACGATGTTCACCGTGCAGAGCCCGTCGTCGAGGTAGTTGCCGGTGATGACGAGGTCGCTCGTGGGGCCGCGGTCCTGCGTGACCTGGACCGCCGCGTTCCACCCGCCCTCGATGCGGTTGTCGAGGATCCGCACGTTGCTGCCCGCCTGGACCTGGATGCCGTCGTCGTGCGTCGGGCCGCCCTGCCGGTTCGGGTCCGCCTCGTAGTGCACGAGGTCGTGGATCCAGGACGACCGTACGGTGACGTCCGAGCCGATCACGTGCACGCCGTCGACCACCCGGGCGATCTCCACCTCGTCGAGCGTGAGGTCCCAGCCGATCACGCCGTACAGGTACGGCGACGGCTCGTCGGGCACCAGCTCCGAGCGCCGGACGGTGAGGTTGCGGTAGCCGTGGCTCATCCCGACCAGCGCCGTCGTGTGGGTCGCGGGTCGGCCCCGGACGCGGGTGTTGACGATCGTCACGTCGTCGGCGAGGACGACGACGACGCCGCGGACGTCCAGCCCGTCGACGACGGCGCCCCTCTCGGACACCACCAGGTCGCCCTCGTGGACCTGCAGCGCCGTGCCGACGGGGACGCCGGTGCTCCGCTCCCCCGGCCAGTGCGCCGCCCGGTCCGGCCACGGCGTGACGCCTACCGTGGCGGAGGCCAGCACGGCGCCGGCGGCGAGCGTGGCGACCGCCGCCGCCCGCACCGCCCAACGGC
>JBDIAU010000096.1:0-6936 GCA_039812565.1 Beutenbergiaceae bacterium | reverse complement strand
GTGCGGACGCCCTGGCCCAGCTCCTCGGGGCGGACCTGGCCGGCCGCCGCGTCATCGCCGAGAAGATGCGTGAGATCGAGCACTCCGCCGACGAGGCGACGCACGCGATCATGCAGCAGCTCAACAAGACGTTCGTCACCCCGTTCGACCGGGACGACATCTACGCGCTGGCCTCGTCCCTCGACGACTGCATGGACTACATGGAGGAGGCGGCCGACCTCATCACGCTCTACCGGATCGAGAACCTGCCGGCGGGCGTGACCGACCAGATCCACGTGCTCCAGCGGGCCGCGGAGCTCACCGCCGAGGCGATGCCGCGGCTGCGCTCCCTGGGCGACCTCGGCGAGTACTGGGTCGAGGTGAACCGGCTCGAGAACCACGCCGACCGCACGTACCGGCGCCTGGTCGCCGACCTCTTCGCGAACGAGCAGGACGCGATCCACCTCATGAAGCTCAAGGACGTGGTCGACACCCTCGAGCGCGGTGCCGACGCGTTCGAGAAGGTCGCCAACACGGTCGAGACGATCGCCCTCAAGGAGTCCTGACCTCGTGGAGATCGCCATCCTGGCGGTCGTGGTCATCCTGATCGCGCTCGCCTTCGACTACACGAACGGCTTCCACGACGCGGCGAACGCCATCGCCACATCGGTGTCCACCCGGGCGCTGACGCCCCGCACCGCCCTGCTCATGGCCGCCGTGATGAACATGGTGGGCGCTCTGCTCGGCACGGCGGTGGCGACCACGATCGGCAGCGGGATCATCACGCCGCCGCCGGGCGTCGAGGGCATCATCGTCATCCTGGCGGGCCTGGTCGGCGCCATCGCCTGGAACCTCTTCACCTGGTGGAAGGGCCTGCCGTCGTCCTCGTCGCACGCCCTCATCGGCGGCCTCACCGGTGCCGGCCTCGCCTCCGCGACCGAGGTCCACTGGGAGGTCATCCTCGACAAGGTCGTCATCCCGATGATCGTCTCGCCGATCGTCGGGTTCACGCTCGCCTACCTGCTCATGGTGGGCGTCCTGTGGGCGTTCCAGCACGCCCGGCCGGCCCAGACGTACCGACGCTTCCGCGGCGCGCAGACCGTCTCGGCGGCGGCGATGGCGCTCGGCCACGGCCTGCAGGACGCTCAGAAGACGATGGGCGTCATCGTCCTCGTCCTCGTCGCCGCCGGCTGGCACACCGGACCGTCGATCCCGCTGTGGGTCAAGCTCTCGGCCGCGACCGCGATCTCGCTCGGCACCTACGCGGGCGGGTGGCGCATCATGCGCACGCTCGGCCGCAAGGTCATCGAGCTCGACCCGGCCCGTGGCTTCGTCGCCGAGACCGTCGCGTCGAGCGTCCTCTACACCGCCGCCTTCGTCTTCGCAGCGCCCATCTCCACGACGCAGACCATCACCTCCGCGATCATGGGCGTCGGCGCCACGCGGCGCCTGTCCGCCGTCCGCTGGGGCGTCGCGGGCAACATCGCCTGGGCCTGGCTGTTCACCCTCCCCGCCTCGGCGCTCGTGGCCGCCGCGGTGTTCCTGGTCATCAACCCGTTCCTCGAATAGGAACACACGTCGGCTAGCCTCGGGCTCGCAGGACAGCGAGGAGAGGAGGGCGGGGATGACCCGTCCACGCCGGGTGGTGGCCTTGGGCGCCGTCGTGGTGCTCGGCTCCGCCGGGCTCGCGGGGTGCGGCTCACGGACCGTCCTGGAGCTCGACGTCGGCGACTGCCTGCGCTCGTCGGACCTGCGCGCGGAGGCGGCGGTCCAGGTGGCGGTCGACTGCAGCGAGCCGCACGACGCCGAGATCTACGCGGCCACCGAGATGCCCGACGGCGAGTACCCCGGCGTCGAGGCGATCCGCGCCGCGGCGGACGACTTCTGCCTGCCCCGCTTCGAGGACTTCGTGGGGCTCCCCTACCTGGACTCCGACCTCGACGTCTACCCGCTGCTGCCCAGCGAGGACGGCTGGACCTCGGCGGGCGACCGGGAGATCCTCTGCGTCGTCGTGGCGCCGCAGGACGTCACGGGCACGCTCGAGGGCTCCGCGCGCTGAGGGCGCCGCCCGCGTCCGTCAGCCGAAGCGGCCGGAGATGTAGTCCTCGGTCGCCTTCTGCGACGGCGAGGAGAAGATCGTCGAGGTGTCCCCCACCTCCACCAGCCGGCCCGGCTTGCCGGTGCCCTCGATGTTGAAGAACGCCGTCCGGTCGCTCACCCGCGCCGCCTGCTGCATGTTGTGGGTGACGATGACGATCGTGTAGTCGGCCTTGAGCTCCTCGATGAGGTCCTCGATCGCCAGGGTGGAGATCGGGTCGAGCGCGGAGCACGGCTCGTCCATGAGGACCACCTGCGGCTTCACCGCGATCGCCCGCGCGATGCACAGGCGCTGCTGCTGGCCGCCGGACAGCGAGGAGCCGGGACGGTCGAGCCGGTCCTTGACCTCGTTCCAGAGGTTCGCGCCGCGCAGGGACTCCTCGACGATGCCGGCGGCGTCCGACTTGGACAGCCGACGGTTGTTGAGCCGGATGCCGGCGAGCACGTTCTCGGCGATGCTCATGGTCGGGAACGGGTTGGGCCGCTGGAAGACCATGCCGACCTGGCCGCGGACCTCGACGGGGTCGACGTCCGAGCCGTACAGGTCGACGCCGTCCATGACGACCTTGCCCTCGACGCGGGCACCGGGGATGACCTCGTGCATGCGGTTGAGGGTGCGCAGGAAGGTGGACTTCCCGCAGCCGGACGGACCGATGAAGGCCGTCACCGAGCGGGGCTCCATGGTCAGCGAGACGTCGGCCACGGCGAGGAAGCTGCCGTAGTAGACGTTGAGGTCGCTGACGTCGATGCGCTTGGACACGGTTGGCGTTCCTTTCGTCGGCCCCTCCCCGGGGCCGAGCGGGGGGAGGTTACGGGGCGACCTTCGGCGCGAAGATGCGGCTGACGAGGCGCGCGACGAGGTTGAGGAGCATGACGAGGACGATGAGGACGAGCGCGGCCGCCCACGCCCTCTCGATCCCGACGCCACCCTGGGAGTACTCACGGTAGACGTACACCGGGAGGGTGGTCATCCGACCGTCGAAGACGTCCGTGTTGACCTGCGCGACGTAGCCGACGGTCAGGAGCAGGGGCGCCGTCTCGCCGATGACGCGGGCGACGGCGAGCATCACCCCGGTGACGATGCCGGCGACGGCGGTCCGCAGGACGACCTTGACGATCATCAACCAGGTCGGGACACCGAGGGCCAGTGCGGCCTCGCGGAGCTCGTTGGGCACCAGGCGGAGCATCTCCTCCACCGAGCGCACGACGACCGGCGTCATGAGCAGGGCGAGCGCGACGGCGCCCATGATGCCGGCCCGGTACGCCGGTCCGAAGATGAGGGTGAAGAGCGCGAAGGCGAAGAGGCCGGCCACGATCGAGGGGATGCCGGTCATGACGTCGACGAGGAAGGTGATGCCGCGCGCGAGGGCGCCGCGGCCGTACTCGACGAGGTAGACGGCGGTGAGGATGCCGATCGGCACCGAGATGACCGCCGCCCAGAAGGTGATGAGCAGCGTCCCGATGATCGCGTGGTAGACGCCGCCCGACTCCATGGCACCGAACACGCCGACCATGTCGGTCGTGAGGAACTCCACCGACATCCAGGCCAGGCCGTGCTTCAGGACCGTGAGGACCAGCGAGACCAGCGGCACCATCGCGGCCACGAACGCCGCCGTCACCAGCGTGGTCGCGAACCGGTTCGTCGCGTGCCGGCGACCCTCGATCACCCACGAGACGGCCGTGAAGCCGACGGTGTAGACGAGGGCGCCGAGCAGGGCCACCGAGACGATGCCCGGAGTCCCGCCGAGGGCCAGGAGGCCGGTCGCGACGACGAGCGACGCCGCGAGCGCCACCCAGGGGGCCCAGCGGGGCAGCGTGCGCCGATGACTGAGGCGGAGCGCGTCGTCGGCGACGGGGGGACGGGTCGTCGTCGTCATCAGTTCGCTCCCGAGAATTCCTTGCGCCGCGCGACGATCCAGCGCGCCAGCATGTTGACCGCGAACGTGATCGCGAAGAGGGCGAGGCCGGTCGCGACGAGCGTGTTCACGGCGAGGCCGCTCGCCTCGGGGAACTTCGCGGCGATGTTCGCCGCGATCGTCTGCTGCTGGCCGGGCTTGAGCAGGTACAGCGAGTACAGGTAGCCGGGCGAGAGGATCATGAGGACGGCCATCGTCTCGCCGAGCGCGCGGCCCAGGCCGAGCATGGCCGCGCTGATGACGCCGGATCGCCCGAACGGCAGGACCGCCATGCGGACCATCTCCCACCGCGTCGCACCGAGGGCGAGCGCCGCCTCCTCGTGGAGGCGCGGGGTCTGGAGGAAGACCTCACGCGACACCGCGGTGATGATCGGCAGGATCATGACGGCGAGGACGATCGACGTCGTCATCATGTTCCGGGCGGGCGGCGAGTAGTCCGCGAAGAAGGGCAGGACGCCGAACGTCGAGCTCGACAGCCACGCGAAGAACGGGTCGAGCAGCGGCTGCAGCCACAGCACACCCCACAGGCCGTAGACGACGCTGGGGATGGCGGCGAGCAGGTCGACCAGGTAGCCCAGACCCTGCGCGACGCGCCGGGGCGCGTAGTGCGAGATGAACAGCGCGATGCCGACGGCCACCGGCACGGCCATGAGAAGCGCGAGGACGGCCGCGAGGAGGGTGCCGAAGATGAGCGGGCCGGTGTAGGCGAGCAGCGAGCTCGCGTCGAACCAGCTGATCTCCTGGAGCTGCGCGGTGGACGCCGTCACCGCGGGCCAGGCCTCGATGAGGAGGAAGACCGCGACGGCCGCCAGCGTCACGAGGATCGTGACACCGGCGCCGATCGAGAGCCCGAAGAACGTCCGGCCGGAGCGCCGGCGGCGCCGACCCGCGGGGGGGAGGGTCGGCGCCGCCGGAACGTTCGGCTCGCGCGCTGGTGAGGTCACTGCCACAACTGCTCCTGGTGTGGATCCGAGGTGTTCAGGACGGTCCCAGCGTCGCGGGTCAGGAGGCGCTGATCGTGTCGATCGCGGCCTGGACCTCGCCCTGGAGGGTGGCCGAGAGCGGCGCCGAGCCGGCGACCGTCGGGTCGGCGGCGCGCTGCTGGCCGTCGTTGCTCGCGACGTAGGTGAGGAACGCCTTGACGTTGGCCGCCTCGGCGGAGTCGGTGTACGTCTGGCAGGCGATCTCGTAGGAGATGAGGACGAGCGGGTAGGCGCCCGCCTCGGTGGTGGTGCGGTCGATCGCGATCGTGATCTGGGTGTCCGAGGCGCCCTCGGCGGCCGGCGAGGCGTCGACGGCCGTCGCGGCGGCCTCGGCCGAGACGGGCACGTACGCGTCGCCGACCTGGAGGGCGACCGTGCCGAGGTCACCGGCGCGGGAGGCGTCGGCGTAGCCGATGGCGCCCTCGGCGCCCGCGACGACGTCGATGAGGCCCTGGGTGCCCTGGCCGGACTGACCGCCCTGGATCGGCCAGTCGCCCGACGCCTCGTCGGTCCACGCGCCGTCCGACGCCTGGGCGAGGTAGTCGGTGAAGTTCTTCGTCGTGCCGGACTCGTCGGACCGGTGCACCGGCACGACGGCGAGGTCGGGGAAGGTCACGCCCGGGTTCTCCGCGGCGATGGCCGCGTCGTTCCAGTTGGTGATCGTCCCGTTGAAGATGTTCGCGATCGTCTCCGCGGAGAGCTGGACATGCTCGGCGTCGATGTCCGGGAGGTTGTAGACCACGGCGATCGGGCTGATGTAGATCGGGAGCTCGAGGACGTCGCTGCCGCAGCGCTCGGTCGCACCCGAGACCTCGTCCGCGTCCAGCGCGGCGTCGGAGCCCGCGAACGCGACGGCGCCCGCGATGAACTGCTCGCGACCACCGCCGGAGCCGACCGCGTCGTAGCTCACCGAGACGCCCGGGTTCGCCTCCGTGAACCCGGCGATCCAGCCCGCCATGGCCGCCTCCTGGGAGGTCGCCCCGGCGCCGGCGATGGAGCCGCTCAGGTCGCTGGTGCCACCGCTGGTCGAGTCACCGCCGCCGTCGCCCGAGCCGCCGCACGCGGCGAGGACGAGGCTCATCGCGCCGAGCGCGGCGGCGCCCACGGCCGCACGGGTACCTGCTCGCTTCACTGTCGTTGTCCCATCTGAGATGACGAGTGGTGACGTGGGGTTCCCCACGTTCGTCCTCGACGGTAGGGACGGACGTTGACCGGCCGGACCCCGCAGGGTGAACGGAAGGTGAACGGGGGACGTCCGCTGGGTGCCGTGACGTGCGTCTCGTTGCACCTCGGCGCGGCCGTTGGTCCCTGTCGCGCGGCGACCGGCCGGCGCCACGGTGGTGGGATCGGCACCGGGTCGCACACGGGAGGCGAGATGTGCACGCTGGACGTCGAGGCGATCGACCGGCACGCCGTCGACCTCGGAGAGTCGTGGGCGGTCGACCACGCCGCGCGCCTGGTGGCGCTCGTCGACCGCATCGCCGACGGTCTGACCTACGACCGCGACGTCCTCACCTGGGCGGCGCACCTGCACGACTGGGGCGCGTTCGCCGCGTACCGGCGCGACGGCGTCGACCACGCCACCCGCTCCGCCGAGGTGGTCCGCACCGAGGTGCTGCCCGGCCTCGACCTGCCGGACGCCGCCGTCGACGTCCTGCTCGAGGCGATCGTGCGGCACGACTACCGCGACCCGCTCCCCGTCGTCTCCCCGGAGGCCCTGCTGCTTCGGGAGGCGGACATGCTCGACCTCGTCGGCGTCGTCGGGTTGTCCCGCGAGCTCGCCTGGGGCCCGAACGACCTGGACGCCTGCTACCGGCGCATCCGTTCCCGGCGCGACGGCATCCGCGGCCGGCACACGCTCCCCGAGGCCAGGCGCATCGCCGAACGCCGGATCGCCCGGATGGACGTCTGCCTCGGGTGGTTCGAGGACGAGGTGGGCGGCGCGGACTGACCGGGCGCCG
>JBDIAU010000095.1:0-6937 GCA_039812565.1 Beutenbergiaceae bacterium | reverse complement strand
GTCGCGTACCCTGTCGGCCGTGGCCACCGACTTCCCCGCAGCGATCGCGGAGCTCCGCAGCACCCTCGACTCCGTGCGCGCGGTGAGCGACCCGGCGGCGCTGCGCTCGCGGATCGCCGAGCTCTCGGAGGCCGCTGCCGCCCCTGACCTGTGGGACGACCCCGACGCCGCGCAGAAGGTGACGAGCGCGCTCTCCCACGCGCAGGCCGAGCTCGAGCGGATCGAGGGCGTCGGACGGCGGGTGGACGACCTCGAGGCGCTCGTCGAGCTCGCGACCGAGGAGGCGGTCGAGGACCCGACGGCCGCCGCGGAGGCGCTCGCCGACGCCGAGACGGAGCTCGTCTCCCTGTCCACGGTGCTCGCCGACCTCGAGGTCCGCACGCTGCTCTCGGGGGAGTACGACCACCGCGAGGCGGTCGTGACCATCCGCTCGGGTGCCGGCGGCGTCGACGCGGCCGACTTCGCCGAGATGCTCCTGCGGATGTACCTGCGCTGGGCGGAGCGGCACGGCTACGCGACCGCCGTCCTCGACACCTCCTACGCCGAGGAGGCGGGGATCAAGTCGGCGACGTTCGAGGTCAAGATCCCGTACGCGTACGGCACGCTCTCGGTCGAGGCCGGCACGCACCGCCTGGTGCGGATCTCGCCCTTCGACAACCAGGGCCGCCGCCAGACCTCGTTCGCCGCGGTCGAGGTCATCCCGCTCATCGAGCAGACGGACCACGTCGAGATCCCGGAGAACGAGGTCCGGATCGACGTCTTCCGGTCCTCGGGCCCCGGCGGGCAGTCCGTCAACACCACCGACTCCGCGGTCCGGATCACGCACCTGCCGACCGGCATCGTCGTGTCGATGCAGAACGAGAAGTCGCAGATCCAGAACCGCGCCGCGGCGATGCGCGTCCTGCAGTCCCGCCTGCTCCTCCTGCGCCAGGCCGAGGAGAACGCCGCGAAGAAGGCGCTGGCCGGCGACGTCAAGGCGAGCTGGGGCGACCAGATGCGCTCGTACGTCCTGCAGCCGTACCAGATGGTCAAGGACCTGCGCACCGAGCACGAGGTCGGCAACCCCGCGGCCGTGTTCGACGGCGACATCGACGACTTCATCGAGGCCGGCATCCGCTGGCGGCGCCAGCAGCAGCTCGCCGCCACGGTGCTCTGACGCTGTCGTCCTGACCCTGTCAGCCCATCACGCCGGCGTAGCGGCCGACCTCCCGTCGCCACAGCACCGCCGTGAGGCGCACGGAGACGACGGCGAGCGCGACGGCGACGAGCGCGAGCCAGGCGCTCGCGTCGCCGTAGAAGATCTCCGCGGGCACGGTCGCGAGGAAGGCGATCGGCACGACGACGGTGAGCACGATCCGCAGGAACGGCCCGTAGAACGGGATCGGGACGCGGGCGAGGTTCTGCGCCGCGAAGAGCACGGACCAGCCGTCGAACCGGACGTGGGTGAGCACCTTGTAGTTCGCGAGGACGCCGAGCGCCCACGTGAGCACCAGGGCGCTCGCGATCGAGACGGCGGCCGCCAGGCTGGGCAGCCAGCCGGCCGGGCCGCCGCCGAGGGCGATCGCGAGCGCACCGAGCCCGAACGCGAGGACCACCTTGGGCAGGTCCGGGACGTGCAGCCGGCTGAGCGAGCACAGGGCGAGCGAGTTCACGGGGCGCAGCAGGCGGCCGTCGAGCTGGCCGACGCGCACCTCGTCCTCCCAGTAGCCGACGTTGACGATGAGGACCACCCAGACGACGGCGTCGAGCAGGTACCAGACGGCCTGGAGGAAGAGGAGCTTGGGCAGGGTCCAGCCGTTGGCGTCGCCGGTGTGGAGAGCGACGACGAGCACCGGCGCCACCGAGATGCCCAGCCAGATCGTCGTGACGATCGTGCCGATGACCAGGTCCCCGCGGTACTCCGCGGCCCCGGCGAGCTCGGCCCTCCACGCGGTGCTCAGCACCCGCAGGGTGTGGAACCGGGGGAGCCCGTCCCGTCGACGGCGGCGGCTCACGTGCCCACCGCCTCGTGCCGCCGCATGCCGCGCCGCCACACCCGCGTGAACGCGACGTGCAGCAGGACGGCCCACACCGCGGCCTCGACGAGCACCCAGGGCCGCAGCTCGCTGATGCCGCTGATCGCCTCGGCGGGGGCGCCGATGGCGAACCACAGCGGCTGGTGGCGCGCGATCTCCGACCACGGCTCCGGAAGCAGCGCGACGGGCGCGACGAGCCCGCCGATCAGCCACTCCGCGCCGAACAGCAGGCCGCTGAGCGCCGCGGAGCGCGTGAACCACAGCGCGAGCGAGCCCATCATGAGCCCCAGGTAGACCTCCGAGACGAAGCCCAGCGGCACGAGCGCGGCCGCGAGGACCCACTGCCCGACGTCGGCGGTCACCGTGCCGCCGAGGAACCAGATCAGCGCCGGGACCACGGGGAGCAGCGGCGGCACCGCGTACGAGAGCGTCGCGAGACCGCGGGCGACGAGCGGGTGCATCGGGTGGGAGGGGCGCAGCAGGAGCGCGGAGAGCTCGCCGGAGTGGACGAGCGGCTCCACCTGGAACGACAGCCCGTGGCTGATCTGGATGCCGGTGGTCAGCAGGACCACCGCGTAGTAGGTGGTGAACTGGGCCGCGGAGATGCCGTCGACGTCGCCGTCGGCCGCCGCGCCCCGCCACAGCGCCATGAAGGCGACGGGCACCACCCAGCCGAGCGCACCGATGACGAGCTGGGCGCGGTAGGCGGACGCGGCCTGCATCTCGGTGCGCACCAGCGCGCCGTACACCTGGGTCAGCCGCCGTGCCGCGGGGGCGGGGGCCGGCCGCAGGGCGGCGTCAGTCATCGCCGACCGCCGGGGTGCGAGGGGTCGAGTAGAGCGTCCGCAGGGCGTCCTCGAGCGGGGGGTCGCCGAGCGTGACGTCCTCGACGCCGAGGCCCTCGAGCTCGCCGACGACGGCGCCGACGCGTCCGCGGACGACCTCGAGGACGAGGGTGCTCTCGGTGTGCTCGCGCACGGTACCCAGGCGGGCGACGTCGTCGGCGGGCACCGGCCGGGGGAGCCGAGCGGTGATGAGCTTCTGGTCGCCGGCCATGGTCTGGAGGTGGTGCAGGTCGCCGTCGTACGTGATGTGCCCGCCGCTGATCGTCATGACGCGGTCGGCGAGCGCCTCGATGTCGGCGAGGTAGTGGGAGGTGAGCATGACGGCGGCGCCGGTCAGGCGGACGTACTCGCCGACGAAGCGCCGGATCTGCTGCTGGGCCTCGAAGTCGAGGCCGAGCGTGGGCTCGTCGAGGAGCACGACCGCGGGGCGGTGCAGGAGCGCGGCGGCGAACTCGCAGCGCATCCGCTGGCCGAGGCTGAGCTTGCGGGCCACCTGCCGAGAGAGGTCGCCCAGCTCGAGGAGCTCGGTGAGCTCGTCGAGGGTGCGCCGGAACTCGGCGCGGTCGAGGTCGTAGATGACGCGGTGGAGCTCGAACGACTCGGCGACCGGGATGTCGACGTTGAGCTGCCAGCGCTGTCCCATGACGAAGCCGAGGCGGCGCAGGAACTCGACCCGCCGCTCGCTGGGCGTGAACCCGAGCACGTCGACGGTGCCGGCGGTCGGCGTGAGCAGGCCGGCGAGGCACTTGAGCGTGGTCGTCTTGCCCGAGCCGTTCGGGCCGAGGAAGCCCATGACCTGCCCGCCCGGCACCTCGAAGGTGAGGTCCTCGACGGCGAGCACCGTCCGGTGGCGGCGGCGGGCGACGGACCGCAGCGCCGCCCGCAGGCCGACCTCACGGTCCGTGACCGTGAAGGCGCGCGTCAGCCCGTCGACCTTGATCACGTCTGTCCCCTCGTCGATCGCCGACGGCGCGGCGCTGCTTCTGGTGTAGCACGCGCCGTCGCGACGCCGCCCCCTCATTTCCGCCCACCCCCACCCCCACCCCCTTCGCCCAGTGCGACGTCGAGGGGCTCATCGAGGCCGCGAGACCCCCTCGACGTCGCACTCGGCGAGGTGGGGCGGGGTGGGGCGGCGTGTCAGGTCCGTGACCTGCGCGCCGTCTGCTTATCGTGCTGAGGAGCCCGAGGTCTGCCCCCTGTCCCCGACGAACGGCCACCCACTCGTGATCCGGTTCCAGAACGTGTCGAAGGTCTACGCGCGCGGCGCCCGCCCCGCGCTCGACCAGATCACCCTGGAGGTCGAGCGCGGCGAGTTCCTCTTCCTCGTCGGGGCCTCCGGGTCCGGCAAGTCGACCTTCCTTCGCCTCGTCTTCCGCGAGGAGCGCCCGACGGCGGGCAAGGTGTTCGTCGCCGGCCGGGACCTGGCGACCCTCTCCCAGTGGAAGGTGCCGCACCTGCGGCGGCAGATCGGCGTCGTGTTCCAGGACTTCCGGCTCCTGCCGAACAAGACCGTCTTCGACAACGTCGCGTTCGCCCTCGAGGTGATCGGCAAGCCCCGCCACCACATCCTCACGACCGTCCCCGAGACGCTGGAGCTCGTGGGCCTGGAGGGCAAGGAGAAGCGGCGCCCGCACGAGCTCTCCGGCGGCGAGCAGCAGCGCGTCGCGATCGCCCGGGCCTTCGTGAACCGGCCCGCCATCCTCCTCGCCGACGAGCCGACGGGGAACCTCGACCCGACGACCTCCGTCGGCATCATGCGCCTGCTCGACCGGATCAACCGGACGGGCACCACGATCGTCATGGCCACCCACGACGACGAGATGGTGGACCAGATGCGCAAGCGCGTCGTCGAGCTGGCCGACGGCGCGGTGGTCCGCGACCAGTCGCGGGGTGTCTACGGGGCAGCCCGATGAGCCGCGCCCGGTTCGTCCTGTCCGAGATCGGCTCCGGTCTGCGGCGCAACGTCTCGATGTCGGTCGCCGTCGTGCTCGTCACGTTCGTCTCCCTGACCTTCGTCGGGGCGGCGGCGCTGCTCCAGGTCCAGATCGGCAACATGAAGGACGAGTGGTACGACAAGGTCGAGGTCTCGATCTTCCTGTGCCCGGCCGACTCGACCGTCCCCACCTGCGCCGAGGGCGAGGTGACGCAGGAGCAGATGGACGCGGTCAAGGGCGTCCTGCAGTCCGACGCCCTCGCGCCCTACGTCCAGACGATCTTCACGGAGTCCAAGCAGCAGGCGTTCGACGCCCTGCAGCGCCAGATGGCGGGGACCGTCTGGGCGGAGTCGGTGACGGTCGACCTCATGCAGGTCTCCTACCGGGTCAAGCTCACCGACCCGGAGCAGTACCAGGTGGTCGCGGACGCGGTGACGGGCCGCCCCGGCGTCGAGAGCGTGCGCGACCAGCGCCAGATCCTCGAGCCGCTCTTCGTCATCCTCAACCGGGCGACCCTGCTCTCCGTCGGCCTCGCCGTCGTCATGATCGTCGCCGCCATCCTGCTCATCACGACGACGATCCGGCTCTCCGCGATGAGCCGGCGCCGGGAGACGGGCATCATGCGGCTCGTCGGCGCGTCGAGCCTGTTCATCCAGCTGCCGTTCATGCTCGAGGGCGCGATCGCGGCGCTCGTCGGCTCGCTCCTGGCCGTGACCGGCCTCTACGTGGGGGTCCGGTACCTCGTCGAGGACTGGCTCCAGAGCTCCCTGCAGTGGGTGAACCTGGTGACCACGCAGGACGTCCTCGAGATCGCCCCCTGGCTCATCCTCATCTCCATCGGTCTTGCGGCGATCAGTTCGTTGGTTACCCTGAGGCGTTACACCCGCGTGTGACACGTGTGGCCCCCGTGACGAAAGTGACGTAACAGTGCGCCGAGGACTGAGGCGAGAGCACCGGACGGCCCGTCCGCGCCGTCGTGCGGCCGCGGCGGTCGGTGCCGCCCTCCTCGCCCTGGCCCTCGGCCTGACCGTCCCGGCCGCCGCCGACACCAAGGACGACCTCCTGCAGCAGCAGCAGGAGTACGCCCGGCAGCGGGAGCAGGTGGCCGCCGCCCTCGAGGGCACCAGCGCGGCGCTCTCCCAGACCTACCTCGAGCTGCAGGACATCGAGGCCCGCCTCCCGCAGGCGCAGGCCGAGCTCGACGCCGCCACGGTCGCCCTGGCCACGAAGGAGCGCGAGGCCCGCGCCGTCGCCGACCGCCTCGCCGTGGCCGAGCAGCAGCAGGCCACCCTCCGCGACGAGCTCGCCGCCGGGCAGGCGGAGGAGGCGCAGGTCCGCCAGGCCATCGGCCAGCTCGCCCGCTCGACGTACCGCGACGGCGTCGACCTCTCGACCCTCGCCGTGGTCCTGGACGCCACCAGCCCCGAGGAGTTCGCCGACCGGTACTCCGCGATGGACGCCGCCCGCCGGTCCCAGAGCACCGCGCTCAGCGAGCTCGAGAACACCATCGCCGTCCAGCGCAACGCCCAGGCCCGGCTCGACGCGGTCCAGGAGCGCATCGCCGAGCTCAAGGCCGAGGCCGACGCCGCCGTCGTGGCCGCCGAGGCCGCCCGCAACGCCGCCGCGGCGCGCCAGCGCGAGATGCAGGCGCTGCGGGACCAGGCGGCCAGCAAGGCCGCCGCGCTGGAGTCGCAGCGGGCGCAGTACCAGTCGCAGCAGGCGCAGATCGAGGCGGCCGACCGCGCCGTCGCCGACCAGATCCAGGAGATCGCCCGCCAGGAGGCCGCCGAGCGCGAGCGGCAGCGTCGCCTCGCGGAGGAGCGCGAACGGCAGGCGGCGGCTGCCCGGGCCCGGGCGCAGGCCCAGCAGCAGGGCGGCGGCGGGGGAGCCCCGGCCGGTGGCGGGGGCGGCGCCCCGGCGGGCGGCGGGAGCTCGTCGTCGGGCTCCTCGATCGGTCCGCCGATCACCGGCGGCCTGTACGTCACGTCGCCGTTCGGGTACCGCGTGTACCCGATCACCGGGGGCTGGTTCATGCACAACGGCGTCGACCTGCGCGCGGCCTGCGGCAAGCCGCAGATCGCCGCGGCGGACGGGACGGTCATCGGGGTGCGGGGCGCGGCCGGCAACGGCACGCACGGCAACC